>JAIXVM010000056.1 GCA_027482995.1 Hyphomonadaceae bacterium
AGTCGGCTTTCAAGGATGGTCACTTCGTCCTTGAAGGGTACGAATTTTTCGAATGGAACGAACGAACCGGGTTCAATAACTGCGACGAACATTTCTTCGTTGCTGGGGTCGGGAAGTACGTCGCTCACGCGCGCTGCAGCGTTGTAACCCATTCGACCGCCGCCTCGCCGAGGCTCATAATAGATGATCCAGTCGCCTTTGATCTGTTCCATCGCGCCGAGATATCGGCGGGGGAACTGGTATCTGGCCTCGGGCAAATCATCGTAAACCGAGTCTGGTCGATGAAGCAGAATTCCTTTCGCCATTGGCCCATCTTTCGACTAACTGACTCAACTTGCCGATTGATCTATTCCGGTCAATGGCAGCTCGAAGCTACAAAGGAGGAGTCTGACATGTTGAGTACACGTGCAGAGCGTGCGCAGCGCATATTGGCCGCATACAAAAGCCAGATCAGTCCTGAACATCCTGACTGCCAATCTCATGAAGAGTGGCTCACCGACGTGGTGGCGGACTTGATGCACTTGGCTTCTGAAACAGGGCTAAATCCCGATGTTGCACTGGAACGTGGTCGTGATCATTTCAGGTCTGAGTCGCACGGTAGTTAGAGCCGCTCAAACGCCGCCGTGAAGTGGCGCATCATCGGCGGTTCCTTCACGATGCGCATGCCGCGCAGCGTGTCTTTAGTCGCCGCGACTTCTTCCAGCACTTCCACCACATAGTCCGCATGGCTCTGCGTGTAGACGCGGCGGGGCATGGCGAGGCGGACGAGGTCCATGGCGGCGGGGGCTTCCGTGCCGTCGGGCTTGCGGCCGAACATCACGGTGCCGATCTCGCAGGCGCGGATGCCGCCCGCTTCATACATGGCGCAGGTCAGCGCCTGGCCGGGAAATTCGAGCGGCGGAATGTGGGGCAGGAAGCTGCGCGCATCAATGAACACGGCATGACCGCCCGCAGGCTTCACGACCGGAATGCCCATCGCATCGAGCCGTTCGGCAATATAGGAATTGCTCCGTACACGGTAGCGCAGGTAATCCTCGTCGATGATTTCCTTCAGGCCCTGCGCAATCGCGTCGAGGTCTCGGCCCGCGAGGCCGCCATAGGTCGGGAAGCCCTCGGTCTGGATCAGCAGCGTGCGTGCCCGCTCGGCGAGGGCATCATCATTGAGCGCCAGCCAGCCGCCGATGTTCGCGAAGGCGTCCTTCTTGGCGCTCATCGTCATGCCGTCAGCGACGGCAAAACAGTCGCGCACAATGTCCTTGATCGGACGGTCCTGCTGGCCATCTTCGCGCAGCTTGATGAACCAGGCGTTCTCCGCGAACCGGCAACCATCGATGTAGAAGGGTTTGCCATGGGCCTTGGCGAGGGCCGCCGCGCCGCGAATGTTCGCGAGGCTCACCGGTTGGCCGCCGCCGGCATTGTTGGTGATTGTCATCATCACCGCCGGAATCCGATGGCCCTCGGCCTTGAGCACGCGCTCCAGCGCCGCAAGGTCCATATTGCCCTTGAACGGATGATCCAGCGACGGCACGCGCCCCTCGGCAATCGGCAGGTCCAGCGCTTCGGCGCCCATCGCCTCGATATTTCCCCGCGTGGTGTCGAAGTGCGTGTTGGAGGGGATAAGGTCGCCGGTCTTTGCGATCAGAGTGAACAGCAGGTGCTCCGCGGCCCGGCCCTGGTGGGCGGGAATGATGTGCGCGAAGTCCATCAGGTCCTTCACCGCCGCCTCGAAGCGGTAAAAGCTGGGCGCCCCTGCATAGCTCTCGTCGCCCGTCATCACCGCGCCCCACTGCGCCGCGCTCATGGCGGAGGTGCCGGAATCGGTCAGCAGGTCGATGATCACATCGTCCGAGTGCAGTTTGAACAGGTTGTAGCCCGCCGCCTTCAGTAGGCGTTCGCGCTCGGCGCGCGTGGTCATCCGGATCGGCTCGACGGACTTGATGCGGAACGGTTCGATAATGGTCTTCATGGCTCACTCCCGGGCGTTATGTCCCTGAGTGTGAAGCGGTTTTGCCGCTCCGCGCACAGGAACTCCTGCGCTGCGGTTGCCCCTCCGCCCCAAACTCGGGGGAGACCGGAAGACGGCCGCGCTCAGCGCCTGTTGCGATGGCTTGGCCTTATCATGGGCCCCGGCCGGCTGCCAAGCGGGCCGCCCGGGTTAACAGCGCGTTCACCATCTTCGGGGAGTCTCCGGCCACTGAATCAGAGCTTCCCCGAAGGATTTGGCGATGACCCTGCTTGAACGCGTGATCCGCAACCACCGCTGCCGCTCGACGCACCATTTCATTGCGTTTGATGCGCTCTCCCTCATCGGCGGAGACAATGGCGAGGCCTGGAAATCGCTGTTCCTCGTCCACCATGAGCATCTCCTGAAGGGCGCCAAGGCACCGGACGCGGAGTTCAAGGACTTCAAGAACCACGTCCTGCACGTCGGCGAAGGCGAATGGGGCGGCGCGCGCGCCAAGGCGCAGGAATGGTACGCCCGCGGCGTGGAACTGTTGACGATCAAGCGCTGGAGCGACGCGGCCTATGCGTTCGGCGTGCTCAGCCACTATTACGCCGACCCGATCCAGCCTTTCCACACCGGCCAGACCGAAGCCGAAGGCGTCATCCACCGCGCCGTCGAGTGGAGCATCGCGAAATCCCGAGCCGACATCGACGCGCGGATCGAAGCCGCGGGCTATCCGGACATAGCGGTTCCGGACGGGCTTGGTTTTGTCTCGGACATGGTCCGCGAAGGCGCGCTGCGCAGCCATGCCTACTATCATGTTTTCATTGACCATTATGACATCGACGCCGGGGTCGCTGATCCGCCGTCCGGTCTCGACGAGACAATGCGTGCCGCAATTGCAGACCTCGTGGCCTACGCCACGGCCGGCTTTGCCGCGATCCTCACGCGCGCCTTCGAGGAAGCCGCCGTTGCCCCGCCGAAGGTGAACCTGACCCTGCAGGGCTATATCGAGACGCTCGATATCCCGCTGCGCTGGATCACCGCCAAGCTCGAGGACGCGGGCGACAGGCGCCAGGTCGAGCGGATGTATGCCGAATTCCAGAAAACCGGGAAGGTCATCAAGACCCTGCCGGAGGACGACAAGGACATCCGCGCCCAGCATGCCCGCGAAGTGCGCCGCATCTCGCTGAAGAAGCTCAACGCTGAGCCCATCGCCCCGATCGGCACGCAGAACGAGAACCGGTTGGCGACGCCTGGGCCGGAACTCATCCTTTCGGACGACGATGCCGTCCCGGTCAACGACGTGCCGCCGACCGAGCTGACCGAAATTGCCCGGCGCGAATCCGGCCGCCAGCCGGCGCGCGGCCTCTTGGGCACACGCAAGCGCGTGGCGCCGGTTGAGCCCGCACCGAAAGAGATCGAAACGGTCGCCGAAGTCCTGTTTGACCCTCCGCCGGCACCAAAGCCTGTGCCTGCGCCGTCAATGGCGCCTGAGGCCGAGGTGGAGCCCGCCGCGCGGATCGGCAGCCTGACGCGCGAGGACCCTGTCGTGGATGCGCCGTCGATCGGCCGCAAGACCGCCAAGCAACTCGCCCGCGCGGGCATCACCACGATTGGCGACCTCCTGGACTGCGACCCGGAGATGGTCGAACTCGAGCTCAATGTCCGCCACATCACCGCCGAGGCGATCCGCGCCTGGCAGGACCAGACACAGCTGATGATCGACGTGCCCGGTCTTCGCGTGCACGACGCACAGTTGCTGGTCGGCGCCGGGATCACCACGCGGGAAGACCTCGCGAACGCCTCCGCCCGCACGATCTTCGAACTGGCGATGGAGTTCCTGTCCACGCCGGAGGGCGAACGCGTGTTGCGCGACGATCAGGTGCTCAACGAGGACGAGGTCGAAGGTTGGATCGAACTGGCGCAGGACGCCGCCTGATCAGCTGATCGGGCGCGCCACGCCCGCCGCTGCATAGACCGCATCGATCAGCGCCATGTTCGCGACGGCGTCCGCGCCGCCCGTCAGCGGACTCGCCTTGCCCCACATCACATCAATCATGTGGGCGAGCTGATAGTCATACGTCTTGTCGCCGGACACGCTGTACCGATTGACGGCCTTGCCGCGCCGGAGCGTGATCGAGTTTCCAAAACTGGGATGCAGCGGATTGCTCGGTAGCAGCAAGCCGTCCGTGCCCTGAATGGCGAGCAAGGCCTTGTACCGCTGGCCGGCGAGCATGGACGTGTGGATCTTTGCGGTGGCGCCGCCCTCGAAGGCTAGGTCAGCGGACGTCTCGAGATCGACGCCGCGCAGTCCGACATGCGATGAGGCGGCCGTGACGGTCGCTTCGGTACCGGCAACGGTTCGTGCCCAATGCAGCGCGTAGCAACCGAGATCCATCAGCGCGCCGCCGCCAAGCGCGGGCTCGTGCCGCAGCTCGCCGGGCGTCTCCTTTATCCCGACCGAGAACTCGGCCTTGATCGCGCAGACGCGCCCGATGGCGCCGCCGCGCAGCTGGCGCAGGATTTCTTCGAACATCGGATGGAAGCGGTAGTGGAACGCTTCCACCAGCGGGCGGCCGGTGCGCCTTGCGGCCTCCGTCATCGCGCGGGCCTCGGCGGCATTCATGGCGAAGGGCTTCTCGCACAGCACCGCCTTGCCGGCTTCAAGCGCCGCGATGGTCAGGTCGGCGTGCCGGTTTGGCGGCAGGGCGTTGTAAATGAGGTCGATGTCATCCCGCGCGATCAGTGCGTCGTAGTTCTCCGCGATCTCCGGGATGCCGTGCGTGTCGGCGAAGCTGCGCGCACGTTCCGGATCGCGCGCGGCAACGCAGATGATTTCGCAATCATCCCGCTTGCCAGCAGGCGTGATCATCGCAAGCGGCGCGATCTTGGCAGCGCCCAGAATTCCGATGCGGATCATGTCGTCTCCAGTTTTTCGGGCGTATTCGCGCAACATTACAGTCTGTGTAAACAAAAGCCGTTCGTCTGTTTACCCCGCAATAACGCGCCTTAATCGCTTTCTTCATTTTGGGTCAAAAATAGTTCACGCGGGTAAGACTCTGGAAACCACGGGAGACGAAGTTGGGAGCTGTCCCGAGGCCATTGATCCTAGGAGTGCCTTTGCCATGATAGATGATCTCACAGCGCACATCGCTACAAGCAATGGCCTCGCGGACTCCGTTTCCCGCCGTGCACTCGGCATTGTCCTGAACAGCGCCGAGCGCCAGGGCAGCCCACTCGCTGAAGCCGTCTATCGCAACGTCCCCGGCGCGCGCGCACTCGCTGCGCAGACAGGGCACGAGATCGGCGCCCCGACAGACGAGATCGCCCGGCTGATCGAACAGACACCGGGCGGACGCCGCTACGTCTCCCACTCGATGATTTCCGCACTCCACGATGCCGGCCTTGACCACAAGGCGATCGGCACGCTTCTGCCCTCGATCGGCAGCTGGATGCAGTCCGTATACGGCATGAATGACTTTGGCCATTTGGGTGACCTGATTGGCCATGCGGGCGAGCCGTCCCGCAGAGAGGGGGTGCGCGCCGCATAACGCGCTGGTCCCGCGAAGCGAAGCTGACGCTGCCAAATCCAGACCCCTCGTGGTCATTCGCGTCGTTTCAGAGTTACCGGGCCGCCCTCAGGGGCGGCCCTTTTCTTTTGCGCCACTGCCCGCTAGAGCGCAGGGATTGCACGAGAGACATGGCATGACCGACACCCAACTGACCCGTCCCGACGAAGCGATTGCGCTGCGCCTGATCCAGACCATCCGCGCCGACGCCGAAGCCGTCTGCGCCCCTGACCAGGTGGACCTCGTCTCCGTGACCTTCGACGTGGCCGCCGCCGGCGCCGAGCCCTCGAACCTCACCTACAAGCCGCGGATTGACCGCAAGACCCGCACGATCCTGTTCACCGGCGGTTCGGCTGAGGGCGCGAAGGGCACAGTCATGACCGCGACAGCCGTTTACCGGATCACGCCGCAGGCCTAAGCTCTCCCGGACAACACGCTCCGGAGACAACCCATGCCGACCACGCTGATCACGGGTGCCAATCGCGGCATCGGTCTCGCTCTCGTTCGCGAATTCCAGGCCAAGGGCCACGACGTGATTGCCACCGCGCGCGACCCGTCCGCCGCAACCGACCTGAAGGCGACCGGCGCCGAACTGCATGCGCTGGATGTTGCCGATCCGGCCTCGATCAAGGCGCTGGCCGACGCGCTGACGGGCAAGCCCATCGATATCCTGATCAACAATGCCGGCCTCGGCGACCGCGCCGACTTGCCCCGGCTCGACTATGACCGCTTCGAGGAATTGCTCCGGGTCAACACGATCGCGCCGATCCGGGTGCTCGACGCGCTGACGCCGAATCTCGCCGCCGGGAAGGAGAAGATCGCCGCAGCGCTCTCCAGCCAGCTGGGTTCGATCCAGAATACCGACATGGCCTTCGGTCTCGCTTACCGGGTCTCGAAGGCGGGGCTCAACATGGGCCTGCGCACGGCGGCGCATACGCTCAACGCGCAGGGCATCACGCTGCTCGCGCTGCATCCCGGCTGGGTGAAGACGGACATGGGCGGCGACGGCGCGCCGGTAGAGCCTGCTGACAGCGCGGCCGGGCTCTACAAGGTGATCACGGGCGCTGGCCCGTCCCGCGAGTTGCGCTTCTTCGACTGGCAGGGCGAAACACTGCCCTGGTAGGCAGGTTATTCCGCCGCGGGCAGCACTTCGTCATTGTCCGCCTTCGGCGCGCGCGCTGGCGGCGGCTGCGGCGGGCTATACTCCGGCGAAGCTTTCCGGCCCCTGATCCGTGCAAGGAGGGGTTCCAGTTTCGCCATCAGCGGCGGGCTGAAACGCTCCCATTGCCGGGCGGACCAGCTGCTGATCCGGTCAGGCACCAGCAACCAGGCCGGTGTGACCAGACAGATCAGGATCGTGGAGAATGTCAGGCCGCAGACCACAGCCGTTGCCAGCTGAACCCACCATTCGGAGCTCGCGCCGCCAAAGTCGATCGCGCCTTTGCCGAAGTCGATGTTCATCTGCAACATCATCGGGATCAGGCCGAGGATCGTCGTTGCCGTGGTCAGCAGGATCGGCCGCACGCGCTGGGCCGCCGTCGCGATCGCCGCCTCTTCCAGCGGACGCCCGTCGGACCGCAGCCGGTTGAACGTGTCGATGAACAGGATGTTGTGACCGACCACAACGCCCGCGAGCGCGATAACCCCCGTGCCGACCATCAGGATACTGATGTATGGCATGAACAGGTTGATGCCGACGAGCACGCCTGCAGTGGAGAGGATCACGGCCGAAAGCGTCAGGGCCACCTGGTAGAAGTTGTTGTATTCCCAGAGCAGGATCACGGCCATCATGAAGAGGGCCGCCATGGCTGCGCCCGCAAAGAACGCGCCCGCATCCGCCGTGTCTTCGTCTGCGCCTTCAAAGCGCACTTCCACGCCCGGCGGAAGCGTTTGCTCGTCGAGCCACGCCTTCAGTTCCGACACGATGACCGCACCGGTGCCTTGTTCCTTGGCGTTCGCACGCACGTCGAGGACGCGCTTGCCATCGCGCCGTTCGATCTGGCTGACGCGCGGCGCAGGCTCCCGCGTCACGAACAGGGCCAAGGGCACGTTGCCTTGAGGCGTCGAAATCTTCAGCGTGTCGAGCGCCGAAGCCGAGCGCTCCCCTTCCGGGAAACGCACACGGATATCGACTTCTTCGTTGGAATCATCCGGGCGATAGCGACCGACAAGCACGCCATTGGTGACGAGCTGGACCGCCGCGCCGATCTGGGCAACGTCCACGCCGAACTTGCCGGCTTCGGCGCGGTCGACGGTCAGCTGGTATTCAACGCCCGGCAGGGGCCGCGAGTCATCGATCTCGATGAGGTCGTCGCGCGCTTCCAGCCAGGTCCGGATCATGGTGGCGGTCTTGTCGAGCGACTCCGAGTTCGTGCCGAGCAGGGCCACCTGCACGTCCTTGCCGCCCGGCGGTCCCTGTTCACGCGGCTTGATCTCGAACTTCAGACCCGGAACTGAGGACAACCGTGTGCGGATGGTCTCCAGCGTCTTGCGCGCATC
>JAIXVM010000315.1 GCA_027482995.1 Hyphomonadaceae bacterium
ACGTTGTGGCAGGCCTGCGGTTTGACGATACGCAGGTCGAGGCTGAAACCTTCCAGGTGCCAACGATTGCTGGGTCGACGGCCTATGAGCGCGTCAGCCGGGATTCAAGCTACAATTTCGTCCTGCCTTCCGTGCTCGCAACCTATCAGTTTACGGACGACATGCGTCTCACCGGCGCTGTCAGCAAGACCATTGGCCGACCGGATTTCAGTCAGTACGCGGCCCGCACGACCTACAGCATCGGCACGATCCCTGGCACCTTGACGATCAATACCGGTAACCCGGACCTCGAGCCTCGGGAAGCGACCAACTATGATCTGTCGTTCGAATGGTATCTGCCGCGCGGAGGACTGTTCTCGGCCGCCGCTTTCCGGAAGGAAATCGCCAACGAAATCTTCACTGCCACCCAGCAGGGCCCGGACACAACCTATCTCGGCGTGAACTACACGGCAGTCACGCTCAACACGCCCCTGAACTCCGCAGATGGTGAAGTACAAGGCCTTGAGTTTGGTTATAGTCAGGACGGCTTCAGCTTCCTGCCGGACTGGGCGCAGGGCTTTGGCGTCAACACCAACCTGACCTTGCTGGACGGCTCGTTCGAACTTCCGGTCAGTGCCGCAGGTCAGGCCGTCGGCCAATCGCCAACGCGCGATACGACCGGCCTGATCCAGCAGCCTGACTTCATCTTCAACGCGACGGCCTTCTATGCCACCGGGCCGCTTGAGGCACGTATCTCGTATAACAAGATCGGACGCGCGTTGCAGCAAGCTAGCCAGGATACGCCGGAGCGCGACCTTTATCAGGAGCCGCGCGACCAGATTGATGCGCAGATCCGCTGGTCGGTGAATGAACGGCTGGATCTCGTGGTTCAGGGCCAGAACATCACGGAAGAAGCGTTCGAAGTCCGTCAGGGGCCGGGCCGGGCCTACCTCAACAACCTGTTCCCTGTCGGATCGGTCTACTGGGTGGGTTTCAGTTTCAAGAACTGAGCCTTCGAACTGATCCGGCGCCCTGTCGGAACTAACTCCGGCAGGGCGCTCCTACAGAAAGAGCTCAACATCCATGCACCGGCTGATCGTCTCGGTTTTTGCGGCCTTCCTTCTAGTAGCCCCGGGCGCTGTGGCCGACGTCGCAGAAGAACGGGTCACCATCTTGCTCAAATTCCTACCTGAGCTCGGACATGAGGCAGATGGAAAGGTGAAGTTTGTTTCTGAGAGCTGCCTCACCTGCGTGCAACGTCATGACCCGGCCTTCGAGCGGTTCAACTCGCGCGAGAGCGTCCTGCAGATCGAAGTCCCGAAAACGCGGTCCCTTGAACTTGCTTTTGAAATCGCTCCGCGCCAGTCAGAGCGCGTTATCATCAATGACACGGACCTTTCCGTGCGCCGGGATCGATCCACGCTCCTAGTGGCGCTTCCCCCGCTTTACGAGGATGCAATTTGGGCACCCGCGCTTGAAACTGACATCGTTGAACCCGGCATGGTGCTACGGATTGAACATGCAGATCTCGCGCGGCGGGCCGGCGCCTATGCAGAAGGACGGTTTCCGATACTGGAGCGCCAGGCCGCCGATAACCTCACGTTCGCAATGCGCGAAGTGATCCGGCGCCTGGGTCTCGGTGAGCGGGTTGCGCGCGAAGAGACCGGCCTGATCATGGTGATGGGGTTCGATACGAACTTTCCCGCAGGCCACACCGATGCGCCGCCTCACGTTCACATGCACCTGCGCTGGCCCAACAATGTGGGCTCGCAGATCGGCCACTACTATCTCGATGAACGCGGGCTGCTTACCGAAAACAAGGTCGGTGTCCGCGCCTTCGGCCTCCGGCAGCTCCGGTTCGGGCCGGGCGAGACGTTCGCCACGATCGATAACCGGGGACAGAAAATCTACGCGCATACGATCACGGCAGAGGGGCATTTGCGGATCGACCGGCCGGATGACGACGCCTCATGTCTGTTGAGCCCGGCCGGCAAAGGCTTTCAGGAGGGCGTCCGGCTGGATTGCGGTTCGCTTGGAACGGCCGACATCGTCGTGACCAATGATCTGGACGTAGGGCTGATTGTAGCCCGCACCGGCGAGATCGAAGAACGATTCCGGTATGATCCGGGAACGGGCGCGCTGCGATCGCCATCAGCCGCGCCGGCTGCACCAGCTTCGGCTCGCAACCCGGAATACTAGCATGATCCGGCATGCATGCTTGATGATTGCGCTGGGGCTCGTTGCGGCCTGCGCCGCAACGCCGCCGCTGCCTCCGGTTCGGCCCCAGGTCTTTCTTCTGATGGGCCAATCCAACATGTCGGGGCGCGGCGACCTTGCCGATGCGCCGCCAGAACTTCTCGTCCCTGATCCCCGGATTCAGGTTCTCGCGAATGACGGCGTTTTGCGGCCGGCAATAGAGCCACTCGACATCTCCGTAGGGCAGATCGATCAGGTTTCAGCCGATCGGCATGCCGGTGTCGGGCCAGCCCTGACTTTCGCGAAGACAATCATTGAAGCGCGCCCCGAGACCTCTATCCTTCTGGTTCCCTGCGCCAAAGGCGGCTCCCTTATTGCCGCCTGGGCGCCGGCACAAGCGACGGACACGCTTTACGGGTCTTGTCTCGCCCGTGCACGCATTGCCGCTCAGAATGGCAGGATAGAGGGTGTGCTTTGGTATCAAGGTGAGAGCGATGCGGCGTCGTCCGACCTTGCCCGGGCGTGGCCCGCAGCGTTCGAAAGCATCGTTTCTTCTTTGAGGAATGATCTCAGCTTACCAGATTTGCCCATCCTGATGGTTGCGATCGGTGATCCGCCCTTCCACGGTCCGTACGCCGAACGTTTTCCTGCTTGGCGCGAAGTTCAGGCAGCGCAGGAAGCTTTTTCAATTGCCGGCGTCACAGTGGTGCGGGCGGCGACGCTGTCCCGAAACGAGGACGAGCTTCATCTTTCGGTCGCGGGCACGATGGAACTCGGCCGGCGTCTGGCGCGCGTATGGATAGCGCGAACCCGACTGGACTGAACGAGCATCGACTCCCACTCTAATGCGATGGCTAACTAGAGCCAGCTCGGCACCGATCGTCATCGTGGGCGACCGGCAGGGTCGATCCAATCGTGCCGTCCGACGCCTCCTCCGCTACCAGGCCGGACCTAGCCGAATACAGTCAACTGCGGCCGGCGATAAGAGGCTGATCAGACCGAGCCGAGTGAACAGCTACCTTAGTCCGCGACTTTCAAGATATTCAGCCAGCTCTTCTGGACGGTCCGTCACGATCGCCGTTGCACCAAGGTCTAAAAGCAATTTCCAGCCTTTGGCGGCGGTCAGAGCGTCTGTTTCTGGATCAACGCGATTATAGCCGAAGGTATGCAAATCCCGATTTCCCAGCATCGCCGACTGCGCCGAAAACCAGTCCTCGTCACCGGGATTCAAATACAGGACCTGGGCGCCGAAGACACGCTCAGCGTCTATGAGGTC
>JAIXVM010000253.1 GCA_027482995.1 Hyphomonadaceae bacterium
GTATCGTCGAAGGCGGTGACCGGTTCCTCGAAAACAGCCGCGCCTTGTTCGGGATCGAGTAAGCTCATGGCCGCATGGACCAAGACCTACGAGGGCGCAGAACCCGTCCGGATCAACAAGTGGCTGGCGTTGGAAGGCGTCTGTTCACGCCGGGAAGCGGATGCGCTGATCGAGCAGGGGCTCGTCGAACTGGACGGCAAGGTGGTCACTGAACTCGGTGAACGCATCCTCCCGGGACAGACGATCAAGCTGAATTCCAAGGCGGCACAAAAGCTCGACAATCAGTTGTCCATCGTTCTGAACAAGCCTGTTGGATTTGTCTCCGGCACGCCCGAGCCGGGTGAGACGCCCGCCATTCGCCTGATCACCAAGGAACGCCTCAAGGGCGAAGCGCACGCCATTCCGGGCCGGAACAACAAGATGGCGCCGCTCGGCCGTCTCGACAAAGACTCGCGCGGTCTCTTGATCCTGTCGGAAGACGGCGTTCTGGCCAAGGCCGTGATCGGCCCCCTCAGCGAAGTCGACAAGGAATACATCGTCAAGGTGCTCGGCGAGATTACACCCGAGAAGCTCGCGTTGTTGCGGCACGGCCTCGAACTCGACGGGCGAAAGCTGCGCCCTGCGAAAGTGACAGCCGAGGGCAAGGACAAGTTGCGGTTCGTACTGTCTGAGGGACGCAACCGGCAAATCCGGCGGATGTGTTCTCTGGTGCACCTTCGCGTCGCCGACCTGCAGCGCATCCGCGTTGGCCCGGTTGATCTCGGCAACCTGCCGGAGGGCAAATGGCGCCCGCTCAGCCACAAGGAACGCGCCGCCCTGATCGCGGCCAGCGTTGGCAAGGTGGCGGAAGCCAAGGCGGCGAAGAAAGCGCCCGCCGCCGGTCCGAAAGCTCGCAAACCCGGCGCGGCGAAGTCGAAGGAGGTTGCCTCCGAACTGCCGCCAAAAGTGGCCTACCGCACGCGCTCCTACGGCCTGACGGGGGAGGGCTTCCGGCGCACCAAGCTGCCGCCGCGGCCCCGCAGTCCCATCAAGTAACTTTCCCCCGCGTGACGGCTCGACGGCACCTTGTCCCGGGCTATCCTCGCCGAATGGATGGATTTGAATACGCTCCCACGCGCCGCTTCGGACTGGACTACCCCTTCGGGGAAGCCACGCCCGCACTCGCCGAGACAATCACGGTAGCGCCGGGCATCGAGTGGGTGCGCATGCCGCTGCCATTCTCGCTCAAGTTCATCAATCTCTGGCTCATCGATGATGGCGACAGCTGGACGATCGTTGATACCGGTCTTCCTCTTCCGGAAACCAAGTCTGCCTGGCGCACTTTGCTGGACGCCCGCGTCACGGCGAAAAAGCCGCTCAAACGCGTCATTGTCACCCACATGCACCCCGATCATGTCGGCAGCGCGGGTTGGCTCTGCCACAAGTACGGCGCCGAGCTTTGGATGAGCCGGCTCGAATACATCACATGCCGCATGCTGGTCGCAGATACAGGCCGGGAAGCGCCCGCTGCCGGGATCGAGTTCTACCGCCAGGCAGGCTGGAACGAAAAAGCCCTCGATAACTACAAATCCCGCTTTGGCGGCTTCGGCCGCGGCGTCAGCCTGATGCCAGACGCCTATCACCGTCTGTCGGATGGGGACGAGTTCGAAATGGCGGGCGCCACCTGGCGCGTGATCATGGGCGCGGGGCACTCTCCGGAACATTCCTGCCTTTTTTGCCCGGATCGCAACATCCTGATTTCGGGCGACCAGATCCTGCCGCGCATTTCTTCGAACGTCTCGGTCCACCCGACCGAGCCGGATGCCGATCCGCTCGAGGAATGGCTGGCCAGCTGTCGGAAGCTGCTGAACGTGATCCCCGAGGACTGCCTTGTTCTGCCGGCGCACAATGAGCCGTTCACCGGCGCGCACAAACGGTTGGAGCACCTGATCAGCGGCCACGAAACCGCGCTGACCCGGCTGCGGGCCCGCCTTGAGAAAGGCCCGGCGACCGTGCTCGACACCTTCGTGTCGGTATTTGGCCGGGCGATTGACGGCGAAGAGCTCAGCATGGCGTCCGGCGAAGCGCTGGCGCACCTCAACTATCTCAAGCACCGGGGCGAACTTGCGGTTTCCCGAACCTCGGACGGGGTTTCCCTTTACAATCTGGCGCATGTCGCGCAGCTGGGCGAATAGCAGTCCAACCGGCGTTTTCGCCTTCGCAGGACCGCGGAAATTCGTCTAAGACTGCCGCGGAAACGGATTGTTGAGGTCAGAATGCCGAGCGAAATCGACGCCCCGACTGAGACCCAACCGTTGACCGCAATGCAAAAGGTCATCCGAGAGCTCAAGGAGTGGGGGGCCACGCTCGCCATCGTCGCGCCAGCCTTCCTGCTGTTCACGGGACTGCTTTACGAGCAGCGGGTGATTCCTTCCGAAAGCATGGTGCCAACACTTGAGGTGGGCGACCGGGTCGCTGTTGCCAAATTTGCGTTTGGCTATGGGCGCTATTCGCTTCCGCTCAGCATGGGCCGCTATCTGCCGCTCGGGGAGGGTCGCTTCTTTCCGGGCACCCCGGAACGCGGCGAAGTGGTTGTCTTCGAACACACCCATTCGGACCGCGTGATGATCAAGCGGATCATCGGCTTGCCGGGCGATACCGTCCAGTTCCTCGGTGAAACGCTGATCCTGAACGGGCAACCGGTGGAATCCGAGTATGTGCGCACCGTACGCTACGTGCCGGACAAAGAGGTTGTCATCGATGAGGCGCAGGAGTGGACCGAGACGCTCGGTGACCGCACCTGGACGACGCATCGCGGCCTGCGCGGGCGCCCGGTTTCCGATACGCTGATGTTCGTGGTGCCCGAAGGTCACTTGTTCCTCGTGGGTGATAACCGGAACAATTCCTACGATAGCCGTGAACTCTCCGGGCACTGCCCGCCGATGAACGGGGTCGTGGACAAGGCCGGCTGCCCGCTGCGCGGCAATGCCGACGATGCCTCAATCGGTTTCGTGCCGATGGACCACCTGATCGGCCGCGCCGACACGGTCCTTCTCACGTTCCATCGCTGCAAGCTGCAGGATGGCGAGGCGTGCAAAAAGCGGGTCTGGAAAGGCCTCTAGTCGGAATCCGCGACGGCTTCCTGCTTGCCCGGAGCGGGCAACGCCGCTAGTCCGATAAGGCTGGGCAAGGGGTCCGCCGGTCTTGGATCCGACGAGGAACGACGATGCCTGAAACGACATCGAAACGACCCGTGCGGGGCCCCATCATCATTTCTCGTCATGGCAAACCGGCATTGGATCGTTCATTGGGCCCAAAGCTCGCCTGGCGAGACTATGTAAACTGGTGGGACAGTTATGAAAAAGGCGCGCTGGCTGACGGCCAGGCCGCACCCGAAGACCTGAAACGGATCGTGGCAGACGCGGACGTCGTCTTTGCGTCGGGACGATTGAGGGCCCAGCAGACCGCTGGCTTCGCGTTGCCCCACAAGCCGGCAAGTCATGACCCCGTTTTCAATGAAGCGCCGCTGCCACCGCCCAAGCTGACCGGTTTCAGGGCGCTGCCGAAGACCTGGAACGTGCTGGCCCGCGCCGCCTGGCTGGCGGGCCACCGCCTCGACGGCGAATCCTCATCCGAGGCGCGCCTGCGCGCCAAGATCGCAGCCTTGCGGCTTCATGAAGCCTCGGCGCAAGGCAAGGTCTATCTCGCCGCTCATGGCTGGTTCAACCGGATGCTCCGGCCCGAGCTTGCCCGTCTCGGCTGGGTTTGTGTGCACGATGGCGGCGATAGCTATTGGAGTTTCCGGGTTTACGAACATCGTGGGAGCTGATCCCCGGCGAAACGTATTTTGGTTGTCGCCCTCACTTCGCGGCTCTAATACCAGTTGTCATGTGACGTGAAGGACCTGCCGGAAATGGCTGAAACGAAGATCAAGCCTGTCGACAAGATGAGCTTCGAGGAAGCGCTCGCCGAGCTTGAAGGCATCGTGCGGCAGCTGGAAACTGGTGACGTCGAACTCGAAAAATCGATCGCGATCTACGAGCGCGGCGCCGCGTTGAAAGCGCATTGCGAAGCGCGGCTCAAATCTGCCGAACTGAAGGTCGAGCAAATCGTCCAAGGCGCAAACGGCCCCACAACCGAACCCGCTGCGTTCGATTGAGATCTCAAAGACACAATGGGGGACGTGGCGAATTTTGAGCAGAAGCTGAAGGAAGTCGCAGACCGGGTCACGGTTGCGCTGGACCAGCTGATCCCGCCCGCCAGCGGCCCGGAAGCCAACCTGATGCGTGCCATGCGCCATGCAGCGCTCGCCAACGGCAAGCGGATGCGGCCCTTCTTCGTGCTTGAAACCGGGGCGATGTTTGGTGCCTCCGAGAAGAGCCTTCTAAGGACAGCCGCAGCGCTCGAATGCGTGCACTGCTATTCGCGGGTCCACGATGAGCTGCCCTGCATGGACGATGATGACTTCCGGCGCGGACAGCCGACCGTGCACAAGGCGTTCGATGAGGCGACGGCCGTCTTGGCCGGCGACGCGCTGTTGACGCTGGCCTTCAAGATCCTCGCGTCGAGCGAGACCCACGATGATCCTGCAATCCGCGTCATGCTGATCGAGCGTCTCGCCGATGCCTCCGGTGCGCGCGGCATGGTCGGCGGCCAAATGATCGACATGCTGGAAGAAGACAGCCCGCGTGACCTCAATACGATCACCCGCATGCAGCGGCTGAAAACCGGGGCGCTGATCTCCTATGCGATGGAATCTGCGGCCATCATCGGTCATGCGCGGGAAGCCGAAAGAAACGCCCTGGCCGGGTTCGCAAACGATCTAGGCCTTGCCTACCAGATTGCAGACGATATTCTCGACGCCGAGGGTGACGAGGCCATTGCCGGCAAGCCTTTGCGGACCGATCAGGTCGCTGGAAAGGCGAATTTTGTGACCCTTCTGGGCGTAGACGGCGCCCGTCAGCGGGTGCGGCTTCTGGCCGCCCAGGCCAAGGAACATCTGGCGATTTTCCGTGACAAGGCCGCTGTCCTGCTGCATTCCGTGGATTATGTGTTGGACAGACCACGCTGATCGGGCGAGGCTAAAGTCCAGAAAAGATTGAACCAGATGACCGAATTACGCCCCAACCGCCTTTTGGACCTGATCCAGTCTCCGGCAGACCTGAAGGGGCGTTCGCGCGCGGACATCAAGCAGATCGCGGATGAAGTCCGTAACGAAGTGATCGACGTTGTCGCCGTGACCGGCGGCCATCTGGGATCTGGTCTCGGTGTGGTGGAGCTGACCGTGGCAATCCACACGGTCTTCAATACGCCGGACGACAAACTGATCTGGGACGTGGGTCACCAGTGCTATCCCCACAAGATTTTGACGGGCCGCCGCGACCGGATGCGGACGCTCCGGCAGGGCGGGGGACTCTCTGGGTTCACCAAGCGCTCCGAAAGCGAGTTTGACCCGTTCGGCGCGGCGCACGCCTCAACGTCGATTTCCGCCGGTCTCGGTTTCGCCAAGGCGCGTGATCTGCAGGGCGGCTCCAACCACGTGGTCTGCGTTATCGGCGACGGCTCGATGTCGGCCGGCATGGCCTATGAAGCGATGAACAATGCGGGTGCGGACAAGTCGCGCCTGATCGTTATCCTGAACGACAACGACATGTCGATCGCGCCGCCGGTCGGCGCGATGAGTCACTATTTCTCGCGCCTCGTTTCGTCGCGGCCGTATCGCGGCCTGCGTCGGTTTGCGAAGAAAGTGGTTGCCCCGATGGGCCTCGAATCGCCCGCCCGTCGCGCCGAAGAATACCTGCGCGGTTTTGCGATGGGCGGCACGATGTTCGAGGAAATGGGATTCTACTATATCGGCCCCGTCGATGGTCACGACCTCGATACACTGCTGCCGATCCTCGAAAACGTACGCGACATCCAGGATGGCCCGATCCTGCTTCACGTCGTGACGCAGAAAGGGAAGGGCTACGCGCCCGCCGAAAATTCCGCCGACAAGTATCACGGCGTCTCGAAGTTTTCGGTCGTCACCGGCGAGCAGGCCAAAGGCGCGGCTGGCCCGCCATCCTACCAGAAAGTCTTCGGACAGACGCTCGCCAAGCTTGGTGAGACGGACGACAAGATCTGCGCCATCACCGCGGCCATGCCATCTGGTACGTCCACGGACATTTTCGGCGCCAAGTTTCCAGAACGCCATTTCGATGTCGGCATCGCAGAGCAGCACGCCGTGACCTTTGCGGCCGGCCTCGCCGCCGATGGCATGAAACCGTTCTGCGCGATCTACTCCACGTTCCTGCAGCGCGGCTATGACCAGGTCGTGCACGATGTGGCGATCCAGAAACTGCCCGTCCGCTTTGCCCTGGACCGCGCGGGCCTCGTCGGCGCAGACGGCGCAACCCATGCCGGCAGTTTCGATATCGGCTATCTCGGCGCGCTCCCGGGTTTCATCTGCATGGCGGCCGGCGACGAAGCAGATCTCGCCCGGATGGTGAAGACCGCACTGGATATTGACGACCGCCCGAGTTCGATCCGCTATCCACGCGGCGAGGGCACCGGCGCCGAGATCCCGAAGGACCTTAAGGCGCTCGAGATCGGCAAGGGCCGGATCGTGCGCGAAGGTACAACGATCGCGATCCTGTC
Organism: Hyphomonadaceae bacterium; assembly: GCA_027482995.1. Classification (GTDB taxonomy): domain Bacteria; phylum Pseudomonadota; class Alphaproteobacteria; order Caulobacterales; family Hyphomonadaceae; genus Hyphomonas. The sequence continues at coordinate 6,616 of JAIXVM010000253.1, forward strand.
CTACGGCGCGCGTTTGCAGGAATCCCTAAAGGCGGCAGAGCTTCTCTCGGCGCAGGGCCTCAGCGTCACCGTGGCCGACGCCCGTTTCGCAAAACCGCTCGACGCGAACCTTGTGAACCGCCTCGCCAAGTCGCACGAAGTGCTGATCACCATCGAGGAAGGCTCAACCGGCGGCTTCGGCAGCTTCGTGCTTGAGCACCTCGCAAATGTTGGCGCACTCGATAGCGGCCTCAAGATTCGCGTGATGACCTTGCCGGACATCTTCCAGGATCACGACACGCCTTATGCGATGTATGAAACCGCCGGCCTCAACGCCCGCCACATCGCGGCGCGCGCCATCGAGGCGCTCGGCCGGGGTGACATTTCTGCAATCGAACGCGCAGCCCGCGCTTAGGCGCGAGCCGCCACAGTTTGACCTCAGTTCGGCCCTGTCGCCGCTTGGCTTGCCAAGCTAAGCAAGTCGTTGCGCATTCCCATTTCAGCGCTTGTCCCTGATATACAACGGAGAAAACCGATGCTTCGTCCCCTCCTGTTTGCTGTCGCTTCCGCTTTCGTTCTGTCTGCCTGTGCTTCGGCGCCAGACTCATCCTCCTCGTCTGACGGCGCCGAAACCCAAGCCCCGTCTCCCTATGCCCTTGGCATCAAGACCGCCGATGAGCTTGTTGCTGCGGGTAACACGCCAACCGCCATCCAGCGCCTGATGCAGCTGGTCGGCGACACCAGCATAACGCCCGTCGAGCGCGGCGAAACCCTGTTCAAGCTCGGCACGCTCAGCGCATCACCGACTGGCTATGATGCCGAAGGCGCCGTCGAGTATTTCAACGAAGTGCTGGCCGGATATCCGAACACATCGGCCGCCAAACAGGCTCAAGCCGCTTTGCCGGGCGCCGAGGCGACCGTAACAGCGCATCTGGCAACTGTGGAATCGGTCAATTCGTCCAATTCAGAGAAGTTCCTGGCGCTGTTCAAGCTTGGCCGGCACCAGGAAGCCATCGACGTGATGGTCGCCAACGACATCGTGCCCAGCAACGAAGAATTGCTCGCGATGTTCCAAATTGGCTATCTCTGTGACGACTCGAACCTCACCGGTCGCGCCTACTCTGTCACCGACCGTGACGGCACGGTTCGCAACCTGCGCTTTTGCGATTTCGGAAAATAAGCGTTAGTTTCACTTCAAAGAGGTGAGGCCACATGTCTGCAATCGAGTACCGCCGCAGGGCTTCGCTATCGCACGAAGGCGAAGCTGTGTGGCGGGCTCACCCCGATAAGCTTGAGTATTTCGGGCCGTCAGGGGCCCTGATTTCGACGCTCCGGTACCGCAACGTTCGCCGGATACGTCTCGATTTCTCGCCGGCCCGCGAGCAAGATACCCGGTTCATCATGGAAGTGACCGGTCTGCGGTCCCGCCGCCTGATAGCGAATACACACCTGGCCGAAGGCGGTCGGCTGGAAGACCGGTCCGAGGCGTTCTTTCCATTTGTCCGGCAAGTGGCTTCTGGCGTGTGGAAGGAAAATCCCAACGCCGAGTTTGTCGCCGGCGAGCCGCCCGCGATCTACTGGCTGCTTTTGGGGATCAATACGGCGGTGTTCCTGGCGTTGATGGCCCTGACCCTCTCGCTGCCTGTGCTCCCCCAGAACGCCCCGCTGGCGGCGCTCTTGAAGGCCAGCCTGATCGTCTTCAGCCTCGGCCTGATGCTGTCCTGGGCGATCCATGCGCGTCCAAGGCGGCTGCGCTCTCGCCGGGACCTTGAACACGTGCTCTCGGCCCGAAGCGATTGATATCGGCCTGAGGCGCATTTTCGCGCGCAGGCCCCTTCAAAGCCCCGGTCAGACATGGTTTGTTCAAGCCAACAAAACACTCGGGAGGAAAAACAACATGGCCGAAGGCGCAATACCCAACTGGCCGGCGATGTCGGTTGCCGATGCAAATGCGGCGCTTGCAGGCCCGGGTTCGCCCGTCGAGCTTGAGGACGCCGTCATTCGCGGCGTTCCCATGAAGGTCTACAAGAACGCGCCGCCGACGA
>JAIXVM010000323.1 GCA_027482995.1 Hyphomonadaceae bacterium
GCCCCGGCCAAAGGCGCGCGCGGCTTCCGACAGGCGCAGGATCGAGCGCACCTGCTGGTTCAGGAAGGCAATCGCCAGCGCCACCATCAGCAGCGAGAAGGCGATCACCCAGACGATGAAGATGTGCGAGTTGATCATGAAGGCGCGCTTGCGGTCGACGATGATCTCGCCCGTGCCCTGCGGTGTCGGAAAGCGGATATGCACGCGCGAGTCCCCGCGCGCGAGGCCGACGAAAACCGCCGGGTCAAGGCGCCTCGACAGCTCCGTTTTCAGAACATCATCATACGGAAATTCCTGCTTCAGCTCGGCATTCTCAAGCGCGCTGCCGGACAGGTCGCAGGTGAAATAGGTCTCGATCTGAAACTGGATCCGCGTGTGGTCACTCTCGCCATAGGCCGGATTGAAGCAGGCGGCGCGAATGAGACCTGCGTCCCGGGTGATCGCCTGCGCCAGCTTGCGGTTCACCTCCGCGACCTGGTTGGCATAATAATACCAGGTCATCAGCCCAAGGATCAGCAGCACCGGCCCGAGCAGGAGCAGCAGGGTGCGCGCATAAAGGCCGCGCGGCGTGATATCCCGGAAGCGGAGCTGGGCCATCTCAGTCCGGCATCAGCCGGTAGCCGATGCCCCGGACGGTCTGGATATGCACCGGCTCCCTCGGGTTCGGCTCGATCTTCCGGCGCAGGCGTGTGACCTGTACGTCCACGGAGCGTTCAAGGCCGGCGGAGGTCAGCACCGCGAGGTCCTCCCGGCTGACCGGTTCACCGGCATTGCGGGCGAGTACGGTGAGAAGCTGCAACTCGGCGTCGGTGAGCCGGATGCGCTCCTCGCCGGATTTGAGTTCGCCGCGCGCCGCGTTGAAGACGAGGCCGGACATTTCGATTTCGTCAGGCGGCGGTGCGGATTTCTGCGAGCGGCGCAGGATCGCCTCGCAGCGCAGGACGAGTTCCTCCGGCTCAAACGGCTTGGAGAGATAATCGTCTGCGCCGGACCGCAGTCCCTCAATCCGGTCGCTCGTCTGGCCGCGCGCGGTCAGCAGCATCACGGGCGTCTCGCGCGACGGTCCCTTGCGGATGCCGGCGAGCAGGGACAATCCGTCCTCGCCCGGCATCATGATGTCGAGGATGGCGAGGTCGAACGCCAAATTGTCCATCAGCCGGCGGGCGGATGCGGCGTCCGCTGCGCCGCTGACGCGGAAGCCCTTCAGCGTCAGGAAGCGCTTCGTCAGGTCGCGGATGCGGTCATCGTCATCGACGATCAGGATATGGGCGGGCTCTTTCATGGCGGGCTCACCGGACCAGCGCTTCGAGGAGGGCGCGCGCCCCGGCGACGGCTTCCGGGCCGCTGGCGCGGAAGGCGAGGCGCAGGCGTTCGCGCACTTCAATGGCGATCGGAGTGGTCAGCGTCACGCCGGCATCCGAGAGGGTGAGTTTGCGGCGGCGGGCGTCGCCCGTTTCGCGTGCCCGCTCGATCAGGCCGCGCTCGTCCAGCCGGCCGATGAGCCGCGCAAAGGTTGGCACCGTCATGCCGAGACCGGCGCGCAGCTCGCTCACGGTCTGGCTCGGCCGGTAGCGTACGGCCATGAGAATTTGCAGCTCTGGCTTGCTCAGACCGGCTTTTTTACGCGCCGTTTCAGACGCCCGTGCCAGCACGGAGGCCCCGGATACAAGCAATCCGGCGCTCCGGTCGAGTTCCTGATCGGTCAGGAACAGCCGGGGATCAAAAGGACGGTTCAGGTTGACGGGCACAGCCATAAGTCGGAAATGAACCTGAATACGCATAAAGTTCAAGCGAGGAGCGTTCCGATGGCTGCTATCCCCTATGATGACCGTGACGGCTACATCTGGATGGACGGCGCCTTTGTACCCTGGCGCGACAGCAAGGTTCACGTGCTGACGCATGCGCTCCACTATGCCTCGGCGGTGTTCGAGGGCGAGCGCGCCTATGGCGGCAAGATCTTCCGCTCGCTCGACCATACCAAACGGCTGCACCGCTCGGCGGGCATCCTCGGCTTCGACATCCCGTTCAGCGTCGAGGAAGTCGAGCGCGCCAAGAAGGAAGCGGTCGAGAAGTCGGGACTGGACAGCGCATATGTGCGCGCCATCGCTTGGCGCGGCTCGGAGATGATGGGCGTCTCGGCTCAGAACAACACGATCCACCTTGCGGTCGCCGTGTGGAACTGGGGCGACTATTTTGCCGACAAGATGAAGGGCATCCGCCTGACGCATGCGCAGTGGAAACGCCCCGCCCCTGACACCGCGCCCTGCGAGGCGAAAGCGGCCGGTCTCTACATGATCTGCACCCTGTCGAAACATGCAGCGGAGAAGGCGGGCTATGCCGATGCGCTGATGCTCGACTATCGCGGCCAGGTGGCCGAAGCGACGGGGGCCAACATTTTCTTCGTGCGCGACGGCGTGCTGCACACGCCGACCCCGGACTGTTTCCTCAACGGCCTGACACGCCAGACCACGATCGCGCTGGCCAAGGCCCGCAAGATCGAAGTGGTCGAGCGCGCGATCTTCCCGTCGGAACTGTCGACCTTCAGCGAGTGCTTCATCACGGGTTCGGCGGCCGAGATCACGCCGGTCTGCGAAATCGGTGAGCACCGCTACAAGCCGGGCGCGATTTCCGAGGCGCTGGTGAATGACTATTCGGCGCTGGTGAACGGGAAGCTCGAACTCGCGCTTTAACCCAGCGGGCGTATAGTGACCTCCTTGGCAATTCAGGGAGGTCTCATGATCATCGAAGCCGTCATCAACCTGTTCAGCGGCGCGCCGCGCGGACCCGGGAACCCTGAGAAAGCGGAGCGGGCAGTTGACGCCTTCCGCTCGCGCCGGCCGCTGGTGCCGGATGCAAATGCGACGATAGATGCCGGGACGTCACGGGGCGAGCGGCTTTCGGATACAATCGCGCGCGTCGGCGGCTCGTGGCCGTTCATCGCTGGCTTCCTGCTTTTCCTGTTCGCCTGGATCACGGCAAACGGGTTCTTGTTGGGCGCGAATGCGCGTTTCGATCCGTTCCCGTTCATATTCCTGAACCTCGTCCTGTCGATGGTGGCGGCCTTGCAGGCGCCTATCATCATGATGTCTCAGAACCGGCAGTCGGCGAAGGACCGGGTTGTGGCGCATACGGACTATGAGGTGAACCTCAAGGCTGAGCTCGAGATCCTCGCCTTGCACGAGAAGGTGGACCGGCTGGAAGCGCTTCAGAGAGAGCATTTCACGCGCCTCTCCGAACTGCTCAGCGGGACAACCGGACAGCCCGCCGTCTGACGGTCAGGTCAGGATATCACCCGCCGGAATCTTCGCTGCGCGGCGCGCGGCGAAGTGGGTGTCGAACGCCACCACGAGGCAGGCCGCAATGATGATCGCGGCGCCCGCATAGACACGCCAGCCGGGGATCTCCTGGAAGAAGACATAGCCCAGAAGGGCGGACCAGATGAGGCCGGTATACTCGAACGGTGCGAGCGTTTGGGCCTTGGCCTTGCCGTATGCCAGCGTCATCAGCCACCAGATGCCGATGCCGAGGAAGGCGACGCTGATCATCGCGCCCCAGGAATGGGTCTCGGGGGTCCACTTCGTGAACAGCAGCATGAAGGGCAGCAGGAACAGGGCCGGAAAGACGTTCATGAACGTCACGAGGGTCAGGCTGTCTTCCTCTTTCGTCCGCAGGCGGAGGAGGACGATGTTCAGGGCGTAAAGTACGGCTGAGATCAGGATGGCGCCGGTGCCGTAGAGGCGGTTGCCGTCGACCGGGCCGCCGGCGCTGTTGGCGGTTGCGGCAAGGGCAGCGCCCGCAAACCCGATCAGAGAGGCGCCGATCGTCACCGGGCTCATTTGCTCACCCAGGATCACGCGGGCGATGGGCGCGATCATCAGCGCCGCGGTGAAGCCGAGGACAACCGCTTCGGCGAGGGCAATCTGCGTCAGAGAATAGAAAAAGGCGAAGGCGGAGATGACCTGCGCGAGCGAGCGCATCGCGTGGAAGCGGATGGCGGGCAAGGCGGGAACCGGGCGCCGGCTGGCGGCGAACAGCGTGACCATGATCACCGATCCGAGGATGTAGCGCCAGGCCGTGGCCGTCAGCACGCTGGTTCCGCCCAGCATCACATGCTTCATCACGGCGTCCACGCCGCATCCGAAGATCACGCCGAAGCAGACAAGCAGGATGGGATGGGGCAGGCGCATGCGAGGGTGATTGGAGCCGGGCACCGGCCCCGTCAAGGCGGGGCGGGGCCGGGTGTCAGACCTTGTCCGGCTGGGGCGTGAGGCGCAGGTACGGCTTCAGCGCCTTGTAGCCCTTGGGGAACAGGCGCGCGATCTCGGCCGGGTCCTGCAGGGACGGCGCGATGATGACGTCCTCGCCGTTTTTCCAGTTCACGGGCGTGGCGACGCGGTAGCCGTCCGACAGCTGCAGCGCGTCGAGCAGGCGCAGGACCTCGTCGAAATTTCTGCCGACACTCGGCGGATAGATGATCGAGGCGCGGATCTTTTTGTCCGGATCGATCACGTACACCGCCCGCACCGTCACCTTGGGGTCAGCATTCGGGTGGATCATGTTGTAGAGCGTCGCGACTTTCCGGTTCGCATCCGCGATCATCGGGAAGTTCACGGCGGCGCCTTGCGTCTCCTCGATGTCGGCGCTCCAGGCCGCGTGATGCTCCAGCGTGTCCACGGAAATCACCAGGGCTTTGGCGCCGCGCTGGGCGAATGCATCCTTCAGCTTGGCTGTGTAGCCGAGCTCCGTGGTGCAGACGGGCGTGAAATCGGCCGGGTGGGAGAAGAAGATCACCCAGTCCTTGCCGATCCACTCGTGGAAGCGGATGCGGCCAACGGTCGTATCGGCTTCGAAGTCAGGCGCCGTATCTCCGATCAAAAGGGTCATTCGCGCGTCCTGTCTCTTGATTTATGCCGCGAAACTAGTGCCTAACGAGCCGCGAACAACCACAGCTGCCTGAAGCCGCCGATGAGAAATCCTCAATGCCGCCGGGGAGTGGTGTGCCCATGAAACGCCTCATCCTGATGCGCCACGCCAAGACCGAGCCCTGGTCGGAGGGAATCGATGATTTCGGCCGTGCGCTCATTCCGCAGGGGCATGATGACGCCAAGCGCATGGCGGAAGAACTTGTGGCGCTGGGCTGGAGTCCGGAACGCATCCTGGTGTCCAGCGCGCGGCGGGCCCGCGAGACCTGCGCGGAAGTCGCCTCGGTGGTGTCCGGCGAGAAAGTGCGGCCGATGGAGTCGCTTTACCTGACCGGCGTGCGCGGCCTCGCGGAAGCCGTGTCGCAGAATGACCGGGCGGCGACCTTGATGGTCATCGGGCACAATCCCGGCCTGCATGATTTCGCGCTGTCGATCCTGCGCGAAGGCGGCGCCCTGGATCATCAGGCGTCGCAAAGGCTGAACGAGAAATTCCCGACGAGCTGCGCGGCGCTCTTCGAGGCGGACAAGGACGGCGCGTTCCAGCCCGCCAGCCTGAAACTTGTCCGCGTCTTGCGGGCCAAGGATTTCCGCGACGGCGACGACGCCTAGGCGACACGCAAATCCGCCCCCGCCGGGGGAGGCGGGGGCGGCAGGGTACACAGGACGCAGCGGCGTAAGAGAGGGCGGATCACCGCGCCTGCGCAGGGCCGGACCAAGTGGCGGACTTAGTCCCGGTTGGCGTGCACTTCAGTGAGGTTCGCATTGCCGATGGCGCGGACTGCGTTGGACAGCGTGCGCTCGTTGCAGGAGCCGATCGCGAACGACCGGCCGTATTTCAGGTCTTCGAACTCGGCGTCGCAGCGCTCGGCGACCTGTTGCTTCAGGCTGTCATATTCTTTCTCGGCACCTGCCGGCGTGGCGAGGTTGGCGCGAACGACGTCCACTTCCATGCGGAATGTGCTGGTGGCGGCGAAGGCCGGAGCGGTCAGGGTGGTGAGCGCGAGGGCGGCGGCAATGAGGGTACGGGACATGAGGTGTTTCCTTCCTTTGAGCTTTGTCTGGGGGTGTGAGCGCCGCCGGGTCAGGGGCGGTCCGGCGGCGCTCCGGGCTTGGCTACGCGTGCGGCGCGCAGCTTGGGTGTCGGCGGCGGGGAGCCTGGAGGTCGAAGGGGTCTCTCGCACCGGGGTCGCGGGGATAGGCGCGGGGGGACATGATCAAAACTCCGAAATGCTGGTTGGCTTGTCCGTTTTGTCCTTGGCGGGCTCATCCCGTCGCCGACACAGGTTTCATACCTCATGATTTATTGTTTTACAATATTAAATTATCGAAAAAAAATATACACCAAGAAAATCAAGGGTGTAGTATCATCGAATAACGATATATGACGCCTTTCAGGGCGTCGTTCCATCTCATATCGATGTTCAATAAGGATTCGTCAGCGCGCCGAGCGGCAGCGATCCGAGCAGAATCGGACCTCGTCCCAGACCCGTTCCCATTTCTTGCGCCAGGTGAAGGGCCGCCCGCACTGGGCACAGGTTTTCACCGGCAGGTTCGCCTTGGCGATGGCTTTGCCGCTGCCGGCCTTACGAGGCATGGGCGCCGCCGGTGATAAGGCCGAGATCCAGCGTCAGCTGGGCGGGCGGCGAGGCCTTGCGATCCGCGCGCTGGCTGGCCGGACGGCGGCGCTGGCCCGTGGCCTGGATGCCTGACCGGCGGCTGCCATGCCGCGACTGGATCTCGTCGGACGCGGCCGCATGGCCGGGCGCGCGGCGCACGGCCGCGATCCGGGTTCGGGCTTCTTCGGCTGCGGCCATGTGGTCCACCATTCGCATCGGGTAGGTCTGACCCAATACGATGCCGGCGGCGGAAAGGATTTCGGGCCGGGCTTCCCACGGCGCATGCAGGAATTCGTCCGGAAGCTTTGCCAGTTCCGGCACCCAGCGGCGAATGAAGACACCGTCCGGATCCTGGTCGCGCGATTGTTTCACCGGATTGTAGATGCGCGGCGTGTTGATGCCGGTGGTGCCCGACTGCATCTGCGCCTGCGCATAATGGATGCCGGCCTCGAAATCGGCAAAGCGCGCGGCGAGCCGTTCGGCGGGCACTTTCCAGTCGAGCCAGAGATGATGCGCGGCGAAGCCCATCGTCATCGCGCGCATCCGGAAATTCAGCCAGCCGGTCGCTTTCAGGGAGCGCATGCAGGCATCGAGGAAGGGAAATCCGGTGCGGCCTTCGATCCAGGCTTCGAGGCGCGGATCATTGCCGTCCGGTTGCGGGCGCAGGCCGTCATAGGCCGGATGTAGGTTGCGGCTTTCGAGCGAGGTCTGGTCCTCGAGCTTCTGGATGAAGTGGCAGTGCCAGTAGAGGCGCGAAATGAAGCTGTCGATCGAGGCCGCAAACGTGCTGTCGCCTTGCGCGGCCTGCTGGTCGCGTGCCCGGCGCGCCGCCTGCCAGGCCTCGCGCATCGACAGTGTGCCGAAGGCAAGGTGAGGCGACAGGCGCGAGCAGGCTTCAGCGCCTGCCAAGGGGCTGGACATGTCTTTCCGATAGGTTCGTCCGCGCGTTTCCAGAAATGAGCGCAGGCAGTCGACGCCGGCCGTGCGCCCGCCTGCCTGACGATCCGGGCAGTCGTCCGCGCCCAGCGCGAAGTCTTCCGCGATCGGCCAATGCGAGGCCGGCAGGGTGGGCGACACGATCTGCTCCGGCGCCTTCGCGCGCGGCTCCGACATGCGCTGCTCCCAGCGCGTAGCCCAGCCGTCGCGGGACTTGAGGCCGCGCACGACGCCGTGCTGGGCCTGTTCGCGGACAGCGACACCGGCATTGCGCGCCCAGCGGCGCACGGCGCGGTCCCGGTCGAAGGTCCATTGCAGACCCGTCTCCTCATGGGCGTGAATCGCCTCAAGGCCATACTTCCGGTGAAGCGCCGAGAAGACATCGGCCGCCGCGCCGGTGCGCACCAGCAGGCGGCTGCCGCGGGCCTGAAGGGCGGCGTCCAGTTCGCGCAGCGACTCGATCAGGAAATCGAACTGGCGGCGTGAATGCTCCGGCAACGCCCAGTAACCGGGCTCGAAGATGAAAAGCGGAATCACCGGCGCGCCGCTCGCGACCGCTGCGAGGAGCGGCGCGTGGTCGTGGACCCGAAGGTCGCGTTTGAACCAGACGAGGTGAATCCCGGACATGGAACAAATATAGAACAAACGGATTGGGCCGGCAAGCACCCGTCTCAGACTGGACCTGACAGGGCCTTCAACTAGATGTAACTTACAAAACATAGGGAGGCCGTCATGACGATTGCGATTGTCGGCGCCGGCATGGCCGGTTTGTCAGCGGCGGAAGTGCTGACGGGGCGAGGCGAAAACGTCCGCCTGTTTGATAAAGGACGCGGCGCGGGCGGCCGGATGGCCACACGCCGGACAAGCCTGTTCGGAACCGACATAACCTTCGATCACGGGGCGCAGTATTTCACGGCGCGTTCGGACGGCTTCCGTGCAGCCGTCACGGGTTGGCTGAATGCGGGTGTCGCCGCGCCGTGGAACGAGGACAACGCGCCAGCCTCTGCGCCGCACCGCTATGTCGGCGCACCTGGCATGAACAGTATCCTGAAGGCGATGGCCGCGCCGCTCGACGTCTCCTGGGGCGCGGAAGTCAAAAGCCTCGAAGGCGGGCCGTCGGATTGGCGGCTCCGGTTTGCAGACGGATCGGCCGCCGGCAGTTTCAAGACGGTGATCGTTGCGGTTCCGGCCGAGCAGGCCGCGGTCCTGCTGGCGGACGCGGTGCCCGCCCTGGCGGCCAGCGCGCGCAAGGTCCGCTCCGAGCCCTGCTGGTCCGCGATGCTGGCCTATGAACAACCGACCGGCATTGTCAGCCTGAGCTTCGAGCCGTCCGAAGGTCCGCTCGGCTGGACCGCGCGCAACTCATCGAAGTTCGGACGTACCGACGCCGAGACCTGGGTGCTGCACGCGCGGCCGGATTGGTCGCGAAAGCACCTCGAAGCCAAGCCTGAGGCGGTCGCCGCGCATCTCGTGGAATCCTTCCGTGAACAGACGGGTGCGGGCGCGCCGGAATTCTCGCAGGCGCATCGTTGGCGCTATGCGCGCGTCGCCGAGCCGCTGGGCGTTCCTTTCCAGCTCGACGCCGCGGCGGGCGTCGGCACGTGCGGCGACTGGCACATTGGCGCTCGGGTCGAAGCAGCGTGGACGAGCGGCCGCTTGCTAAGCGCGGAATTGTTGCGCTAGAGAAATGACTTCAATCGCAGGTTCTGTGGAAAACCTGTGGGGAAGTTGTGAGCTGGCCACATGGCGGCGGATGGGGACGGATTTTTCGAACGGGCTGCCAGCCCCGCTGCGAACGGCCTGAGCATGCCTCAGCCGGATCGCCGGGCAGCTCATGCCGCGGCTTTCGGACTTTTGCTGCGCCACCCGGGGAAATCTGCGGCGCAGACGCTCAGCGCCGGACAACGCGAGGCGTTCGGGCGCATCTTCGCCGTGGTGGGAACAACCGGTCTGGCTGCGCCGGAGGTTCTGGTAGGCGTCGCCGGGTTGGCGGGCGCGTTTTATTTCGGCGCCGTCCTTCTTTTCCGGGTCTGGCTTTACGTTGCCGGCCTGCATCCCGTGGCAGAGCCCACCGCGCTGCCGCCCGAGGATGAGGAGGGCTGGCCGGTCTACACGTTGCTCATCGCGCTCAAGGATGAAGCCGATACGGCGTCGCAGCTGGCTGCGGCCATCCGCGCGCTCGATTATCCGGCGCGGCGGCTGGACGTGAAGCTGCTGATCGAGACGGGCGATACCGCCACAGCCTTTGCGCTGCAGCGTGAACGCTGGCCGGAGCGCACGGAGCTTTTGGTTGTTCCGCCCGGGCTGCCGCGCACCAAGCCCCGCGCCCTGAATTATGGGCTGGCGCGGGCGCGGGGCGAATTTGTCGTGGTCTATGACGCCGAAGATCGTCCGGCCCCGGATCAACTGAAAGCGGCCGTCCGCGCCTTTGGGGCGGGTGGGCGAAGGCTCGCCTGTGTGCAGGCGCCGCTGGTGGGCGAGGGGGCTGGGGGCTGGATCGCGGGGCAATGGGCGCTGGAATAC
>JAIXVM010000081.1 GCA_027482995.1 Hyphomonadaceae bacterium
ACCATCAAAAAGTATCCCGCCCCGGCGATGACCGGGACGGGATGGTTTGTCCGCAGGCAGACGGATTACGACGCCGGCAGCAGCACTTTGTCGATGACGTGGACGATGCCGATCGAGGCTTTCACGTCGGCGGTGATGACCGTTGCATCATTGACCTTCACGCCGTCCGTGCCGTCGATGAAGACAGCGCCGTTCAGGGTTTTCGCGCTCAGTGTCTTGCCGGCCAGATCCGCGGCCTTCACTTTCTTGCCGGCGATGACGTGCAGCTTCAGGATGTCGGCGAGCTTGTGCTTGTTCTCGGGCTTCAGCAGGGCTTCGACGGTACCGGCGGGCAGGGCAGCGAAGGCGGCGTCGGTCGGGGCGAACACGGTCAGCGGGCCGTCACCCTTCAGCGCGTCGACAAGGCCCGCGGCTTCTGCGGCGGCGAGCAGCGTGTTGAAGCTGCCGGCCGCGGCGGCGGTCTCGACAATGTCGCCCTGGGCGTGGCTGTCTTTCTTGTATTCGCCCTTGGTCAGGTAGCCTTGCGTGACCTGCGCTCTCCCGGCTTTCCCGGGGCAGTTTTCGGCAGCAGCAGGCAGGGCGATGACCAGGGCAGCAGCAGCGGCAGCAACAAGCATTCTCATGTGACGTATCCTCTCGCGGGGTTAGTCCGGAACCATATCCGGCATGTAACCTATACGATATGCGATACGAAATGGCCTTCAAGATGAACAAGGTTTAATGGGCCTTGGAGAGGATTGCGGCCAAGTTCACGCCGCGTTGAACAGCGCCCGCTGTCCAAGAGGCCGATCCGCCTGCTATAAGCCGAAGAACGATGAGCCTCTGGACGACCCTTCTCAATAGCGGCCGCCGCCTGTTCGACAGCGGGCCGGAACCGGATATCGACAGCGCGGGCGCTGACGGATGCGCGCCGGATCCCAATGATGTGGGCTTTACCGCCGCCGTCGTGGGGCTGGGTGCCAAGATGGCCGCCGCCGACGGCCTCGTCAGCGACAAGGAAATCATGACCTTCGCCCGCGTCTTCCGTGCGCCGCCGGAAGAGGCAGAGAATGTCCGCCGCGTCTTCATGCTCGCGCGCCAGACTGTGCGCGGGTACGAGGCGTACGCCCGCCGGATCGGCAAGCGTTATGGCGACCGGCCTTGCCTGCTGGAAGGCGTGCTCGATGGCCTGTTCCAGATCGCCGGGGCAGACGGAGCCGTGACCGAAGCGGAAATGACCTACCTGCGGACCGTATCCGAGGCGTTCGGGTTTGACTCGGCGACCTTCCGGCGGATCCGCGCCAGCCATCTCGGGCCGGAACGTGACGACCCCTACCACATCCTTGGTGTTGCCCATGACGCGGCCTTCCCGGACATCCGCCTCGCCTACCGCCGGCTGATGTCGGACCACCATCCGGACCGGATCGTCCAGATGGGCGCGCCGCGGGAATTCGAGACGGCCGCCCATTCCAAAGCGGCGGCGATCACGGCGGCCTATGCCCGGATCCGCGCCGAGCGCGGCCTGCTTGTGCGGCAGGACTGACCGGTCCTGCATCATGCACTGATTGTTAATCACATTTCCATGAACTGGCGTTGACGGCCTGCCATCATGCAGCCATCTTGATCCCTGATCGTGAGGTTCAATGGATCAGACACTTCCTCCTCCCCGTACGCCCAGCCTGTTCGCCTCCCTCGGTGCAGGCCTTGGATTTGTGGCCCGGTTGCTGATCGGCGCGGTTGTGATCTTCGTCGCCAGCTTCGTCGCCATGATGACCGCCTTTGCCGGCCTGATGCTCGCCGGTGCAGCGCTGATGATGCGCTACGTCGCCGTGCGCCAACCCGCCCGGGTGCCTGTTCGCATCAAGGACGCGCCGGTCACGCTGCAGGCCCGCCGCACGCCGCGCGGCTGGACCGTCGAGTAATTCCTGCAATTCTCCGCCATTTGACCTGCCCATCCCGCCGCCCTACGCTTCTGATCGGAGGGTCTTGGTGTGAGTGATGAATTCGAACAGGTCATTCTTGTCGATGAAGCGGACCGCCCGCTTCGCGACGGCGACAAGTGGGCCATCCACACGGACGGGCTGCTGCACCGCGCCTTCTCGATCTTTGTGTTCAATGACGCGGGCGAATGCCTGATCCAGCAACGCGCCGCGGGCAAATACCATTCTGCTGGCAAGTGGGCCAATTCCTGCTGCGGGCATCCGCGCCCGGGTGAGGCGACCGATGTGGCGGCCGCGCGGCGGCTCGAGGAAGAGGTCGGCCTGCGCGTGCCGCTGACGTTCGGGTTCAAGAGCCGGTATGTCGCCTATCTCGACAATGACATGATCGAGAACGAAATCCCGTATCTCTACTTCGGACGGACAGCCGATCGTCCAATCCTCAATCCGGACGAAGTGCAGGCGGTGCGCTGGGTGACACTGGGCGCCCTCGCGCGCGAGGTATCCGCGTCGCCGGACGTCCATGCCGCCTGGCTCTGCCATTACGTGAAAGCCCATCAAGCAGAACTTGAAAGCTGGCGCGACCGGCTGACGGGGCTGTAAATTCCGCTTCGATCAAGCCTTGGCGCTGGCCGCCACTGGTCTATAGTGCTCCCACAAGCATCCTTTGGAGGAAATACATGCGATTCGACACCAAGCGTCTTTCACTCGCAATGGCCTCTGGCCTTGCGCTCGTGCTCGCAGCCTGCGGCGGTTCCGAAACCCCTGCGCCTGCTCCGGCAGCTCCGGTTGAAGCGGCCCCTGTCGAGGCACCGGTTGAAGCTGCCCCTGTCGAGACGCCTGCACCGACCGAAGCCGCTGCACCAGCTGCCGGCACGGACTACGCCTCGTTCACCGGCGATGCTGCCAAGGGCAAGCGCGTCTTCGCGGCCTGCCAGACCTGCCACGCCGTTGCCGAAGGCAAGAACAATGTCGGCCCGTCGCTGTACCAGGTCGTCGGCCGCCATACGGGCAGCGTCGAAGGCTTCAAGTATTCTGACGCCAACAAAGGCAAGGACATCGTCTGGACCGAAGAGAACCTCTTCGTTTACCTCGAGAATCCGCAGGCCTTCATCCCGGGCACGATCATGGCCTATCCGGGCCTCCGCAATCCGCAGGACCGCGCGGACGTGATCGCCTACCTGAAGAACCCGACCTGATCTGACTCGCCTTAGGGGCGAATAATCCGAACTCGGAAAGCCGCCGGAGAAACCCTCTGGCGGCTTTTCTTATCGGTGCGCATGACATAGGCTCGTGTCTATCCGTGTAGACACTTTCTGGACTGGACCTCGCATTGGCCATTTTTCCGTTCGTTGCCATTGTTGGCCAGGAATCCCTCAAAGATGCGCTGCTGATGTCGGCCATCGAGCCGGCGATCGGCGGCGTGCTGGCGCTCGGAGATCGTGGCACCGGCAAGTCCACCGCCATCCGCGCGCTCGCCGCCCTGCTGCCTGAAATCGAAGTGGTGCGCGGCTGTCCCTATCGTTGCGCGCCGGCGGCGAAGGCAGGCCTCTGCGGTGTGTGCGAGCGGGGCGAAAAGGTTGTCGCCGAGCACATGGGCGCCCCTGTGGTGGACCTGCCGCTGGGCGCGACCGAAGACCGGGTCGTCGGCGCGCTCGATCTGGAACGCGCCCTTGCCAAAGGCGAGAAGCGGTTCGAGCCGGGCCTGCTCGCCCGCGCGCATCGCGGCTTTCTCTACATCGACGAAGTGAACCTGCTGGATGATCACCTCGTGGACCTCCTGCTGGATGTCGCGGCGTCGGGCGAGAACGTCGTCGAACGCGAAGGCCTGTCGATCCGCCATCCCGCGCGCTTCGTCCTCGTCGGCAGCGGCAACCCGGAGGAGGGGGACCTTCGTCCGCAACTGCTCGACCGGTTTGGCCTCTGCGTGGATGTGCGCACCTCGACCCATCTCGCCGAGCGTATGGAAATCGTCCGCCGCCGCGACGCGTTCGAACAGGACCCCGCCGCTTTCATCAAGGACTGGTCGAAGAAGACGGCTGCCCTGCGCAAGCGCGTCGTCGAGGCGCGCGCGCGGGTGCAGACGGTGACGCTGCCGGACGCCGTGCTCGCGAAAGCGGTTGAGCTGTGCATGACGCTCGGCGCCGACGGCCTACGCGGCGAGCTCACACTGATGCGCGCCGCCCGCGCCCGCGCCGCGCTTTCCGGCGAGGCACAGGTTTCGATGGAGACGCTGAAATCCGTGGCGCCGCTCGCGCTGCGGCACAGGCTGCGGAAAGATCCGCTGGATGACACCGACGCCGGTGTCCGCGTCGAGCGCGCTGTCTCGGAGGTGTTCGTGCCGTGACCCTGGCCGCGGCCCCGCTTTCTGCCGACCGACAGGCCAGCCGGGACGCGTTCGAACGGATTGATGCGGCGCGCTGGGGTCAGGCGGATCTCGCCGTGGCGCTCCTCGCCCTGATGCCGCACCGTCTCAAAGGCGCGATCTTCGAAGGCGCCTCGCCGGAGCTTGCCGGCCTGCTTCAGGACCGGCTCGCCGTGCGCCTTGGCAGCGGCGCGCTCCTGCACCGGATGCCCGTGTCCATCACCGATGACCGCCTTGTCGGCGGACTTGATCTTGCGGCGACGCTGGCTGCGGGACGGCCCGTGGCGGAGACAGGCTTGCTCACCCGCGCGAATGGCGGCGTGCTGATTGTTCCGATGGCGGAGCGTTTGCCGGGCCGGGCCGCCGCGCAGCTCGCCCGCGTCATTGATACCGGCGAAGTGGAAACCGAGCGCGACGGCCTTTCGATGCGCGCTGAAGCCCGGTTCGTGACCCTCGCCTTTGCCGATCCGGACGAGGCCGGCGAACGCCTCCCGGCCGGGCTTGGCGACCGGCTGGCCTTCGGCCTGTCCCTGCAAGGCGTCTCGCCCGCCCGCCCGCGCGGCGAAGCGCTGAGCGTCGAGGTGCTCGCGGCGGCCCGCGCGAAACTGCCCCAGGTGCGCGTGCCGGACGATTTGATCGAAGCGTTGATCGACGCTGCGCTCCGCCTTGGCATCCGCTCGCTGCGCGCGCCGTCCTTCTGTCTCGCGGCGGCTTGCGGTATCGCGGCGCTTGCCGGGCGGGACACGATTACCGATGCCGATGCAACCCTCGCCTCTGAACTCGTCTATGCGAGCCGCGCGCTCGTCCAGCTCGAAGCGCCGCCGCCGCCACCACCGGCGCCGGATCCTCCGGATACGAACGATGACATGAACGACTCGTCGAAGCCGCAACCGGAACCGGATGAGCTGACCGAGCTTCTGGTCGAGGCGGTGCGCGTGCGCGTGTCGCTCGACATGGCCGCGCGCCGCCAGACGCCGTGCCAGCGCACAAGGCAAGAAGTTCCGGCTGGCAAGTCCGGCGACATGGTGGATTCCCGCCGCCGGGGCAGCCGTATCGGTGCGCGCGCCGGCGATCCGCGCCGCGATGGTCGGCTCGACCTGCTCTCGACCTTGCGCACGGCGGCGCCTTGGCAGCGCATCCGCGAAATGCCCGCCGGCGGCGCCGTGATCTCCGTGCGTGCCGCAGATTTCCGCGTGAAGCGGTTCCGGCATCGCAGCGAGGCGGTGGTGATCTTTGTCGTGGATGCGTCCGGCTCGTCGGCGATGAACCGTTTGGCGGAAGCCAAGGGCGCGATCGAACTCCTTCTCAGCGGCTGCTACTCGCGCCGCGAATCTGTCGCGCTGATCGCGTTCCGCAAGGAGGGCGCCGACCTCCTGCTGTCGCCGACACGGTCGCTGACGCGGGTCAAGCGCTCGCTCTCGCGCCTGCCGGGCGGCGGGGGCACACCGCTCGCGGCCGGGATCGCTGCGGCGGCGCAACTCGTCCGCATCGAGCGGCGCAAGCGCAAGGCGCCGCATGTCGTGTTCCTGTCGGACGGGCAGGGCAACATCGCGCTTGATGGCAGCCCGGGCCGGGAGCGCGCAGGACAGGATGCGCGCGACATGGCCCGCAAGCTGAAGGCGCTGCAGGAGCCGGTGCTGTTCTTCGACATTTCCCGCCGCCCGAGCGCCGAGGCCGAATTGATCAGTACCGAGATGGGCGCCATCTACCGCCCGCTGCCGATTGCCGATGCCGCGCGGGTCTCGCGCGATGTCCGCAGCCTTCTGCTCGATTGAGACACGCAAATGGCGAAGGGGCTCGACTGGCAGGCAGACGGCGCAGACTGGCCGAACCGCGCCCATAGCCGTTTTGTCGAAGCCGGGACGTATCGCTGGCATGTCCAGCGCGCCGGCAAGGGCGAGAAACTCCTGTTGCTGCATGGTACCGGCGCATCCACACATTCCTGGTCCGGCCTCTTTCCGCTTCTGGCAAAGCACTTCGACACACTCGCCATGGATCTGCCGGGGCACGGGTTCACGCGCAGCCTCAGGCGGCTGGATGCCTCGCTGCCGGGCATGGTCCGGGGGCTGAAGGCCTTGCTGGCGGCCGAGGCCTTCAAGCCGGACGTGATCGTGGGCCACTCGGCCGGCGCCGCGATTGCCGTGTCGATGGCGCCGGGCCTCGCCCCTTTGCCCCGCGCCGTCATTGCGCTCAACGGCGCGCTGAAGCCGTTCGGCGGCCCCGCCGCGCTGATTGCGCCGGTCATGGCGAAGGCGCTGGCGATCAATCCATTTGCCGCGCTCGCCTTGGCGAAAGGCGGGCGCGATCCCGCCCGTGTCGCCCGGCTGATCGAAGGCACAGGTTCGCGGCCGGGCGCAGATTATCTGGAATTCTATGGCCGCCTGTTCGGCAATCCGGCGCATGTCAGCGGCACGCTGTCGATGATGGCGAACTGGGATGTCTCGGGCCTGATGCCGGCCTTCGAACGCGCGGGCCTGACGCTGCACCAGATCACCGGCGCCGGCGACCGCGCCGTGCCGCCCGACCATGCCGACGCCTTCGCGCAGCGCTATAGGGGTGTCACCGCCGAACGGCTGGACGGCCTCGGCCATCTCGCCCACGAGGAAGATGCCCCACGCGTCGCCGCGCGCATCCTCGCGGCGCTGGCCACCGCCCAAGCTCCGGCCCGAAAGGCGGCGACATGAAAAAACGTGACGCGGCGCCCGCGCGCCCCATCTTCTGCGATCTGAGTGGTTGCGCGCACCTCGCCGGTCGCAGCATCCCACCCGGCAATGACATGACCTACGCGAAAGGCAGAGCCCCATGGACGGAATGATGAGCCCCCCGGATCGGGACGATGAGGCGCCGCATGCGATTGTGATTGGCTCCGGTTTCGGCGGGCTCGCCGCCGCCGTTCGCCTCGGCGCCAAGGGATACCGCGTCACGTTGCTCGAGAAACTCGATGCGCCGGGCGGGCGTGCCTACACGTTCCGGCAGGACGGGTTCACCTTCGATGCCGGCCCGACCATCCTCACCGCGCCGCATCTATTCCATGAATTGTGGGCGCTGTGCGGCCGCAAGTTCGAGGATGACATCGACCTGCGCGCGATCGATCCGTTTTACCGCATCCGGTTCGATGACGGCTCGGTCTTCGAAGCCCATTCCGACGCCGACAAGACCCGCGCCGAGATCGCCAAGTTTGCGCCCGAAGACGTCGCGGGATTTGACCGCTTCCTGAAGGCCAGCGAAGCGATCTTCGACGCGGCCTATACGCAGCTCGCCGAAGAGCCGTTCCATGAGCTCTCGACGCTGGTAAAGGCGGCGCCGGATATGGTCCGCCTCGGCGGCATCCGCTCGGTCTATGCCAAGGTGTCCGATTATTTCTCGAACGAGAAGCTGCGGATCGCCTTCTCGTTCCACCCGCTGTTCATCGGCGGCGACCCCTTTGCGGCGACGTCCTACTATTGCCTGATCTCGCACCTCGAACGGGTCTGGGGCGTCCATTACGCCATGGGCGGCACGGGCGCGCTGGTGCGCGGCCTTGTCAGCCTGATCGAGGGGCAGGGCAATGAGCTGCGCTACAATTGCGAGGTCGACGAAATCCTCACCCATCAGGGCCGGGCGACGGGCGTGCGCCTTGCCAGCGGAGAGACGATCGACTGCGATCTCGTTGTTTCCAATGCGGAGATCGCGTGGACCTATTCGAAGCTGCTGCGCAACACCCCGCGCAAGGTCTGGACCGACCAGAAGCTCGCGCGCGCCGATTATTCGATGAGCCTGTTTGTGTGGTATTTCGGAACACGCCGTCAGTATACCGACTGTTATCACCATACGATCGTCCTCGGCCCGCGCTATCGCGGCCTGCTGAAGGACATCTTCCGCAAGAAGATCCTGGCCGACGATTTCAGCCTCTACCTGCACCGGCCCACGGCGAATGATCCGTCGCTCGCCCCGGAGGGATGCGACAGCTTCTATGTGCTCGCTCCCGTGCCGCATCTCGATTCCGGCACGGACTGGAAGGCGATGGCAGAGCCCTACAAGCAAAGGATTGCCGAGCGGCTGGAAGAGACCGTGCTGCCCGGCCTGCGCCAGGAGATCGTCAGTGAACGGTTCATGACGCCCCTCGATTTCCGCGACCGGCTCCTGTCCACAAAGGGTGCGGCCTTCGGGCTTGAACCCAAGCTTCTGCAGAGCGCCTGGTTCCGTCCGCACAATATCAGCGCGGATGTGAAGGGCCTTTACCTGACGGGCGCGAGCACCCATCCGGGCGCCGGTGTGCCGAGCGTGTTGTCGTCGGCGGCCGTGGTGGACAAGCTTGTGCCGGTCGCCTCCGAATGGCGGGCCAGCGTGCGGGCCTAGTCCGTCAGGAGACCGGGCGGCGCGCAAAATCCTTCTGGAGACGCGCCGCCGCCAACCTTCCTGACAGGGTTGCCATCGGTACGCCGGAGCCCGGATGTGCCGAGCCGCCTGCGAGGTAGAGACCCGCAATGCGCGTGGCGCTGCCGGGCCGGGCGAAACTCGCCATCGAGCTGTGATTGGCCGCGCCATAGAGCGCGCCGCCGGTGGCCGGAAACAGCGCGTTGAAGCCTTCGGGCGTGGTGCGGACGGCGCCGTCCAGGCCGCCGCCCAGCGTCAGTCCGCAGGCGGAGAGATGTTCGAGCACGCGTCCCGTGACTGCTTCCGGATCGGGTCCGTTGGCCGAGCCGAGGTCGCCGTCCGGCGGTGCGTTGACCAGGAGCAGCAAGCGCTCGGCGCCATCGACTGCGCTGCCCTCCCGGCGATCCTGCGCGCAGACATAGACCGTGGGGTGATTTGTAATCGTCCGGCGTTGGAAGACGGCGCCGAACTCGTCGGCATAATCGTCCGAAAAGAACACGTTGTGATACGCGAGCGGCAGGCCGCGCGTGCGTGTCGCCGCGCACCAGGTGATGGCCGACAGCGACCGGCCGGCGCGGGGAACGGTGCGCGTTGCGCGGCGCACGTCGCCGCCGAGGAGTCCGGTCGCAAGCGCCGAGGCATCCCCATTGAAGACCACGGCCTCTGCCGGGATTTCTTCGCCGGACTTGAGCCGCACGCCGCGCACGGCGCCGCTGCGGACAAGGATCTGCTCGGCCTCGGCGCCAAACCGGAACGTCGCTCCGCCGGCCTCGGCCAACTGCCGGATGGCGCCCGCCAATGCCCGCATGCCGCCGTCCAGCAGCCAGACGCCGTCCTGTTCGACATGCGCGATCAGCATCAAGGTGGCCGGCGCGCGGAAGGGAGACGAGCCGACATAGGTCGAGTAGCGCCCGAACAACTGGCGCAGCCGCGGATCCTTGAAGCGCTGCGTCAGCCTGGACCAATAGGTATCGAAGGGCCGCGTCCGCCACATCGCGCCAAGATCGCCTACCCGCATCACGAGGCCGGGAGGGGAGGGCTTGGGGGCGGCCATGAAGCTGTCCTTCAGGGTCGTGTGGATGTCCCGGCACTCGGCAATGAACGCGCGGTAGGCCTCGCCTTCGGCGACGCCGGCGAAGGACGAGATCGCGCTCACGGAGTCGGATATGTCCGCATGCAGATCAAGCTGGCTGCCATCGCGCCAGGCATGCCGGGCGAGAATGCTGGCGGACGACACGCCTAGCGACGAACCGAAAGTCTGGCCGCCCGTCTCGAACAGGGCTTCGAACACCCAGCGCATCGTGAACACCGTCGGCCCGGCATCGATCTTCAGGCCGCCGGCTTCGACTTGCCGCATCTTGCCGCCTTCGCACGGCGCCTTTTCGAGCACGGTGACATCGAATCCGGCATGGGCGAGGTCGCTGGCGGCGGCAAGCCCGCCCGCCCCGGCGCCAATCACGACGACCCGCCGGCGAGCGCTCACGCGGCGGCTTTCTGGCGCGCGCGGCGCAGCGGCGCGGTCACCGCGCGCTGGTGATAGAGGATCAGGGACACGCCGGTGATCAGCGGAATGCTCCAGAGGATCGGCGACAGCGCGAGTTCGGGAACATAGCGCACCGCGCCGAAGGCGAGGAAGGCTGTGTAGACGGAGATCCCGGTGCCCACGAGCGCCTTGATATGCTCCGTCAGCCATTCGAGCGGGCCCGGTTTGGCGCGCAGCATGAACCAGAGATTGGTGCCCACGGTGGCAAAGCCCACGAAGGAAATGCCCACCATCATCCACTGGCCGATCAGCGCGCCTTGAATGGCGCAGTTCAGCGCCGCCACCGTCAATACGACCTGCAAGGCGATGTTGAATGGCGAGCGGTTTTTGGGG
>JAIXVM010000228.1 GCA_027482995.1 Hyphomonadaceae bacterium
ACGACGATTGTGGGTGCGCCTGGGGCCTTAGCCAGCGCCGAACGTAGGACGTCCTCGTCAACCTTGCCCGCGGTCTGACCGCCGAGCGGAATGACGCAATTCGTGCCCAGTCCGAGCAGGCGGAGGGCGCGGGTAACGGACGCGTGGTGGTGGGCATTGGCGAGCACGCGGATCGCCGGCGCGCCGTTGAGACCGTTTGCTTCGACGTCCCAACCGCTGCGCGCCAGCACGGCATGTCGCGCCGCGGCGAGCGCGGTTGTATGCGCCATCTGACAGCCGGTCACGAACGCAAAGCTCGCGTCGGCCGGCAACCGCAAAGCCTCGAGCAGGAAACGCCCAGCCACCTCCTCGAGAACAGCGCCGGCTGGGCTCGTCGAGGCGAGCACCGCGTTCTGATCCCAGGCCGAACACATGATGTCGGCGGCGAGCGCGGCTGGAAGCGCGCCGCCCTTGACCCAGGCGAAAAAGCGTCCGCCGGCGTTGCCCGTCAGCCCCGGTTCGGCCGCCGCGGCTATGGCCCGGACAACATCGATCGCTGGAAGGCCTGTTTCGGGAAAACTTCGCGGCAGCGGCGCGCGCATATCTTCGGGGGCGCCGCGCGAGGCGACGGGCCGGGCGTCGAGCGAGGCGAGATACCGGCGAACTTCAGCAAAGGCGATGTCGAGAGAATCCATGGGCTTCGCCTTAGCAACCTGCCGCGCGCTTGTCGCGTGGCGACGGGGTCTTGAGCCGGATCAGGCCACCGCCGGACGCTGCTCAAGAAATGAGCGGCGGGCCGGCTGGGCGCCTTCGCGGGCGCTTTCGTCTTGGCCGTCGCTCGATGATCGGTATTACGACTTGGCGAAAACGTAACACTGAAGTAGCGCATCCAGATGGATATCGCCCACCTCGCGCGCCTGAGCGTCAGTCTGCCTGCCGAGCTCGTCCGCCAACTCGACGCGATGATCGCAGAGCGCGGCATTCCCAGCCGTTCTGCGGTGATCGCGGAATTCATTCGCCGCGAACTCGCTGAGCACGGCGAATGCACGCCGGGCGCAGTGCTCGCTGGCACGATCACGTTGATCTACTGCGCGGAGCGTGGGCGGGTCCGTGAGGCGCTCGCCCAGACGCAGGCGAGGTACCTCAAGGAAGTGATCTCCTCGCAACATGTTTTTCTCGAGAACGACCAGTCCTTGGAGGTCCTGCTGGTGCAGGGGCCTTCAGAACAGCTCCGGCGATTGTGCGACGACCTGCGCAAAATCCGCGGCGTGCGTCAGATCAAGCTCGTGACGACGCGCTCGCTTTTGCCGCCGCTGCACGAAGAACAGGCCGCGCCCCGCAGCCGCGCGACCGGTGGGCGCAAATGAGCGCAACGGCTGATCCTCACGGAGCCCGCGCGCACGCGCGCGCGCAAGCGGGCATGCGCGTCGACGCCATGCCGACGATGCCGGCCGGGGATGCGGCCGATCGCCCTCACGGCGTCGCGGCCAGCGACATGGTCTGGGCGGAGACTATCGCGGCAGGCGGCTATGCGTCGAAGCGGCTCGATCGCGGCGCGCGCCTTCGACTGGTTGATGTCGATGGCGATGCGTCGCCGTCGGTCCTCATCTTCAACGCCGATCAGCCAGCTGAACGGCTCAACGTCGCGGACACGATCAAGATCCAATGGAACGCCTATCTCGGCGCCGGGAAACTGCTTCTCTCGGATATGGGGCGCGTCCTGATGAGCATTCTTGAGGACGATTCCAGCGGCCATGACGTGTTCTGCGGCGCCTCCAACGAGCGGACCAACGCGCAGAAATATGGTCGGGGCGACAATTCTGGGCCCTACCCGAATGCACGCGATCGGTTCCTGCTGGCCGCGGCCAAGTGGGGCCTTGATCGGCGCGACGTCCATCCCTGCGTCAATTTCTTCAAGCCGGTGCGGATCGCCGGAGATGGCGGCGCCGCATTCGACGCCGGTCCATTTCAACCCGGTCGCGCCATCGAGCTGCGCGCGGAAATGAATGTGCTCGTGATGATCGCCAATTGCCCCCACGTTCTTGATCCGCGTCCGTCGTATGTCGTCACGCCGGTCCGCGCGATTGCGTGGCGGGGACCGGTCGCTCCCGTCGACGATCCGATACGTCGCGCGACGCCCGAAGGGACGCGCGCGTTCGAGAACGTCGACGATTACTTCAGCCGGTAGATGAACGATGCGAGAAGCGCCCGAAGCCGCAGCCGCAGCCGCAGCCATTGCAGTCGACGTTGTCGTTCCCGCCCGCGCCCCGTGGAGCGGCGTGGTGCGTAAGGGGCAGACGCTGCGCATCATCGATCTCGAAGGCAATCAGAGCGCCGATTTTCTGGTCTACAATCTTCATGACCTTGCGGAGCGGTACAGCGCGCAAGACACGATCGCGGGTCAAAGCAATATCTACCTTCGGGCCGGGACAACGCTCATGTCGAACGAGGGCGCCCCCATGATGTCGATCGCGACGACCAGCGTCGCCTATCACGACACGATTGGGGGAGCGTGTTCGTGCGAGTCCAATACGCTCAGATATGGGCACCATACGAAAGCGCAGCACGCCTGCGTCGACAACTTCCTTTCGGCCTTGACGCGACGCGGCGCTGGCAAGCGCGACATCGTCTCCAACATCAACTTCTTCATGAACGTGCCGGTCGAGGATGACGGGACGCTCGGCATCGTCGACGGCATCTCCGCGCCCGGCCTGACCGTGGACCTCAGGGCCGAGATGGACGTCATCGTCGTCGTCTCCAATTGCCCGCAGATCAACAACCCCTGCAACGGCTTCAACCCGACGCCGGTTCGCATGATCGTCGTGGCTGGATGACATTCGACACCGTCCTCATCGCCAACCGGGGCGCGATCGCGACGCGGATCTTCCGCACCGCGCGTGCCATGGGGCTGCGGACGGTGGCGGTCTATTCGGACGCGGACGCAGGCTCGCTCCATGTCAGCGCGGCGGACGCGGCGGTGTGCATCGGGCCGGGCCCGGCGGCTCAGTCTTATCTGAATGTGGACGCGATCCTTGCAGCGGCGAAAGCGACCGGGGCGGGGGCGATCCACCCCGGCTATGGCTTCCTCGCCGAGAATGCCGAGTTTGCGGAAGGCTGTGCGGCGGCGGGCATCGCCTTCATCGGGCCGACGCCTGACAATATCCGCACCTTCGGCCTCAAGCATTCCGCCCGCGCGCTGGCCGAGGCGAACGGGCTCCCGCTCGCGCCCGGGACCGGGCTGCTGACCGGTGTGGAGGAGGCCGCCGAGGTGGCGGTGCGGATCGGCTATCCCGTCATCCTCAAGGCGACCGCCGGCGGCGGCGGCATCGGCATGCGGGTGTGCGCCGACGAGGCGGCCTTGCGCGACAATTTCGCCGCCGTGGTCCGCCAGGGCGAGGCGAGTTTCGGCGACGCTGGCGTGTTCCTCGAACGCTACGTCGCCAGCGCGCGGCACCTGGAAGTGCAGATCTTCGGTGATGGCAAGGGCCGGGTGATGGCGCTGGGCGAGCGCGACTGCTCGCTTCAGCGGCGCAATCAGAAGGTGGTGGAGGAGGCCCCTGCGCCGTGTCTCTCCGCCGAGAAACGCGCCGAGCTGATCGACGCCGCCGTGCGGCTGGGCGAAGCGGCGGGGTATCTCTCGGCGGGCACGGTCGAGTTCCTCTACGATGCCGAGCGCGAGGACTTCTTCTTCCTCGAAATGAACACCCGGCTTCAGGTCGAACACGGCGTCACCGAGGAGGTGATGCGGATCGACCTCGTCGAATGGATGATCCGGGGTGCGGCGGGCGATTTCGCGATGCTGGATGCGCCAGCGCCTGAGGCGAAAGGCCATTCGGTGCAGGTCCGGCTCTATGCCGAGGACCCGGGACAAGACTACCGCCCCACCACCGGCACGCTCACCAACGTCCAGTTCCCCGCCGATATCCGCGCCGAGACCTGGGTCATGGCGGGCAGCGAGGTCAGCGCATTCTACGATCCGATGCTGGCGAAGCTCATCACCCGGGGTGAAACCCGCGAGGAGGCCATCGCGAGGATGCAGGCCGCCCTCGACGCCTCGCGGCTTGACGGGATCGAGACCAACCTGCGCTGGCTGCGCGAGGTGGTGCGGCACGAGGGCTTCACCAGCGGCGCGGTCTCGACCAAGCTGCTTGAGGGCGTAACCTACCACCGCCGCGCGATCCGCGTGATCGCAGGCGGCACGGCGACCAGCGTGCAGGACTGGCCCGGGCGGCTCGGACTGTGGTCCGTGGGCGTTCCCCCGAGCGGGCCGATGGACGACCTATCCTTCCGCACCGGCAACCGCATCCTCGGCAACCCGGAAGGCACCGCCGGGCTCGAAGTCACCGCCAGCGGCCCCACGCTGCTGTTCGAGGCGCCCGCGACCATCTGCCTCACCGGGGCGGATTTCGGCGCGACATTGGACGGCGTTCCCGTCCCGCGCGGCGAACCGCTCGCCATCGCCGCCGGGCAGACACTCGCGATGGGCCGCGCCTCGGGCGGGGGGATGCGCGGCTATATCCTCATCGCGGGGGGGCTCGATGTGGTGCCCTATCTCGGGAGCTGCGCGACCTTCACGCTCGGCCAGTTCGGCGGCGCGGCCGCGCGCGCGCTGGTGGCGGGCGACGTGCTGCATCTCGGTAACGGCGCGGTGAGCGAGGGCGAAGCGCTCCCGCTGCCCCCGCTAACCCGCGAATGGCACATCCGCGTCCTCTACGGCCCCCACGGCGCGCCCGATTTCTTCACCTCGGCCGATATCGACGCCTTCCTCGAAGCCGAGTGGCAGGTCCACTACAACTCCAACCGCACCGGCGTGCGCCTCGTCGGCCCCAAGCCCGAATGGGCGCGGCGCGACGGGGGGGAGGCGGGGCTCCACCCCTCGAACATCCACGACAACCCCTATGCCATCGGCGCGGTCGACTTCACCGGGGACATGCCGATCATCCTCGGCCCGGACGGGCCTTCATTGGGCGGTTTCGTGTGCCCCTTCACCGTGATCGCCCAAGACCGCTGGAAGATCGGGCAGCTCAGCCCCGACGACCGGGTGCGCTTCGTCCCGGTGAGCATTGCCGACACCGCGACCCCCCGCGCCATCAGTGACCTCTCCCCGATCCTCGCCGAGGTGCCCGCCAGCGCCGCCCGCCCGCGCACCACCTACCGCCAGCAGGGCGACCGCAATATCCTCGTCGAATATGGCGAGATCGTCCTCGATATCGAGCTGCGCATCCGCATCCACGCGCTGATGCAGGCGCTGGAGGCGATGAAGCTCCCCGGCGTGATCGACATCACCCCCGGCATCCGCTCGCTGCAATTGCACTTCGATGGCGAGACGCTCGACCAGTCCGCTGCGCTTGCCGCGCTGATGCAGGCTGAGGAGGCGATGGGCGACCTTGCCACCTTCGAGGCCCCCTCGCGCATCGTCCACCTGCCCTTGAGCTGGCGCGATCCGGCGACGCAGGAGACCATCGACAAATACATCGCCGCCGTGCGCGACGATGCGCCGTGGTGCCCGGACAATATCGAGTTCATCCGCCGCATCAACGGCCTGCCCGATGCCAAGGCGGTCGAGGACCTGATCTTCGATGCGAGCTACCTCGTGCTCGGGCTGGGCGACGTGTACCTCGGCGCGCCGGTTGCCACCCCGGTCGATCCGCGCCACCGGCTGGTGACCACCAAATACAACCCCGCGCGCACCTGGACCCCGCCCAATGTGGTCGGGATCGGCGGGGCTTACATGTGCATTTACGGGATGGAGGGTCCGGGCGGCTACCAGCTGTTCGGGCGCACCATCCAGGTGTGGAACACGCATCGGCAGACCGACGCCTTCACCGAGGGCAAGCCGTGGCTGCTGCGGTTCTTCGACCAGATCCGCTTCTTCCCTGTCAGCGCCGAAGAGCTCGCCGATTGGCGGCGCGATTTTCCCCACGGGCGGCGCTCGATTGCAATCGAGGAAACCACTTTCCGCCTCGCCGATTACCGCGCCTTCCTTGC
>JAIXVM010000219.1 GCA_027482995.1 Hyphomonadaceae bacterium
AAATGATCCGCCTACTGAAAAGTTGCCACCCCTTGCGGACGAGATTGTTCCGGAGACGGAAGAGATTGTTCCAGCTACCGAGCACCCCGTCTGACCATGCAAGCCCCTACGCCGCTCGCCCCGATGCCGAAGATCGACGTGATCCTGTCGGAAGCCGATCTCATGGCCCGCGTTGACGAACTGGCGGACCGCCTGGCGCCGCGCCTCACGGGGGACTGGACCGCCGTCTCGATCCTGATTGGCGCCACGCCGTTCACCAGCGACCTGATGAAGGCCCTCGCGCGGCGGGACGTGCACCCCATCCTCGATGTCCTCTGGCTCGAAAGCTACCGCGACGCGCGCGAAAGCTCCGGCCGCGTCGTGGTGCGCGCCGATGTCTCGCGCCCGGTTGAAGGGCGCGGCATGCTGCTGATCGATGATGTGTTCGATACCGGCCGCACGCTCGAGTTCGCCAAGCATCACCTCTTGGCCAAGGGCGCGCGCGAAGTGATCACCGTCGCGCTGACGCAAAAGCCCTGGGCCCCGCGCGGCGCCGACGGCGTCGACTACTGCGCCTTCGATTCGCCCGGCCGCTTCCTCGTCGGCTACGGCATGGACGATGCAGGCCTCTACCGCGGCCTGCCGTACATCGGCGCGCTGGACTGAGCGCCCCTCAAGTCACCGCAAACCAGATACACATCCCGGCCGTGACCAACATCAGGATCAGCGACAGGAGCGTGCCGATCAGCCGCCCGACACCGGCGCCCGGCATCCCGCCCAGCCCGACGGCATGAAGGATGCGCGCGACGAGGAACGTGGCGCCGAGCGCGTGGATCAGCATCACCGGCGCGTCCAGCAGGCCGAGCCCCAGAAGTCCCAGAAGCACGACCGGCACATCTTCGACCGCATTGCCCTGAACCCGGATCGCACGCTGCATCGACTCGTCGTTGCCGTCCCCAAGGTTGATCTTCTTGGACGCGCGGACACGCCCGACATTCAGCTTCAGGATCACCATGAGCAGGCCGAACAGGCCGAGATAAAGCGTGGCTGCAGCGATGGGTGTCATGAGTGTGTCCTCTGGTTGCTCCGAAACCCTAGCGCGCTTCGGTCAGCGGTCACGCCGAAAGTTTGCGCTTACCACACTCCGACATTCGGCGCGCTCGCCCACGGCTCCTGCGGCGGCAGGGCGGCGCCTTTCTGGAGCAGCTCAACCGAGATGCCATCCGGCGAGCGGATGAAGGTCATCCGCCCGTCGCGCGGTGGGCGGGAGATCGTCACGCCGAGATCGGCAAAGCGCTGCGTGGCGGCGTAGATATCGTCCACGCGGTAGGCAAGGTGGCCGAAATTGCGCCCGCCGCCATAGTCCGCCTCGTCCCAGTTATGGGTCAGCTCGATCATCGGGATGTCCATCTGCGTCGGCGTCTTGCCGGCCGGAATGCCGCCCATCCGGGCGATGTCGGCAGGGGAGGCGAGGAAGACGAGCGTAAACCGGCCGGCCTCATTGTCAAACCGGCCGACTTCCGCGAGCCCCAGACCGTCGCAGTAGAATTTCAGCGCGGCGGGCAGATCGCCCACGCGCACCATCGTGTGCAGGAATTGCGGACTCATTCGGGCAGCCTCCTTAGGGGATCAGGCGGCGTGCGCCTTCTCGTAAACCAGCATCGCGCGTTTGCGCGCCACGCCCCAGTGGTAGTTATGCAGACGCCCGTCGGCTGCAAGGGCGCGGTGACAGGGAATGAACCAGCTGATCGGATTGGCCCCGACGGCCGCGCCAACAGCGCGCGCCGCCTTCGGCGCCTCGATCCGGGCCGCGAGCGCGCCATAGGTCTGCGTCGCGCCGGCCGGGATCTCCAGCAGCGCGCGCCAGACCTGCCGCCGGAAGGGCGTGCCATAGAGGCAGACGGGCAGGGGCTCGCCCGCCTCGAAGACGCGCGCGGCAAGACGCTCGGCTTCGGTATCATCGCGCCGGATGCTTGCCCCCGGATAACGCGCGGCGAGGTCCGCAAAGGCCTCATCCTGGCCGCGCCCCTGATGCTCGAACCCAGTGCGCGCCGGCGCGCCATCGTCGATGAAGCCGAGCGCCACGAGGCCGCGTGGACCCGTCAGCCAGGCGCCTAGCCCGAAAGGTGTCGGCGCCCGGCCGAGCACAAGGTCGGCGCCCTTGCCGCCGGCCTTAGCCTCGCCCGGTGTCAGGCCTTCATGCGCGATGAACAGGTCGTGCAGCCGGCCGGGACCGGAGAGGCCCGTCTCCAGCGCCGCGTCCAGCACGCTGGCGCCGCTGCGCAGCAGGTCGCCTGCCGCGCCGTGGGCCAGCGCGCCCTGGAACTGTTTCGGGCTGATCCCGGCCCAGCGGGTAAACTCCCGCTGGAAATGGTGCGGCGACAGGCCCATCGCCGAGGCGGCGGCGTCGAGGTCCGGCCATTCGGCCCAGGTCTCGCCCAGCCAGCCGAGGGCTTTGGCCATCCGGTCATAGGCGCGGGCGCGTTCATCAAGGGGGGCAGGGGCGTCAAACATGCCCGCAAAATGCGCCGGGCCGGGCCGCCGCGCCACCCGTTTCTTGCGCCGCATCACAACCGGATTTATTTGCCCCTTTACCTGACCCCGGTATCAAGCAAAGTGCGCGGTCAAAAGCCCGGGAGGCAAGCAGCGGAACATGGCGGACGCCCGTAGTATCATCCTGCACGAATATCCCTCCTCGCCCTTCTCGGAAAAGGTCCGTCTCGCGCTCCGCCTGAAGAATCTCGCCTATGCCCGCGTCGAGCAGCCGGTGATCATGCCGAAGCCGGATCTCATCCCGCTGACCGGCGGATACCGTCGCATTCCCGTGTTGCAGATCGGCGCCGACGTGTACTGCGACTCGGCCATCATCCTGCGCGAAATCGAAGCGCGTTATCCGCTCTACACGCTCAAGCTTCCCGGCCATGAGGGCCTCGCCCAGATGGTGGCGGGCTGGGCCGATTCGCGCTGGTTCCAGTCTTCTGTCGCGGTCATCTTCGGCCACATGGGCGACAATGTGCCTGAAGCCTTCATCAAGGACCGGGAACAACTTTCCGGGCGCCCGTTTAATATCGAGGGTATGAAGGCTGTTGCCCCGATGATGAAGGACCAGTGGCGTGCGCGCCTGATGCTGATCGAGGAACGCCTCGCCGGCGGCAAGGGGGCGGGCGCCGGCAATTACCTGATCGGTGCCAAACCCGGTCTCGTCGACGTTCATGCGTACATGAACGTCTGGTGGATGAAGTCCGCCGTGCCGGACTTTGCAGATGCCTGCCTGGAGAACGCTCCGCTGACGGCCGCCTGGTATCGCCGCCTCGCTGAAGCGGAAGGGCAGGAGCCTGAGACGATCACCGCGAAGGAGGCCGTGGCGATTGCAAAGGACGCGGCGCCGCGCCTTGTCGCCGCCACCACACGCAACGAACCGCAGGAATTCTCGCCGGGCGAAAAGGTCGCCGTTGCGCCGGATGATTACGGTCAGGACTGGGTCGAGGGCGAACTCGTGCATGCCGATTCGCAGCGCATCATCGTTCGCCGGTTCACGCCGGAGGCAGAGACGATCCATGTCCACTTCCCGCGCGCAGGATTCCTGGTGCGCCGGGCCTGACACCCTTGCCAAGCGGGATGGCCCGGTTACCCTCCGCCCAAACATAAACGGGAGGAGACACCATGAAACGCATATTGCTCGCCAGCACGGCCCTGCTGGCCGCCTGCGGCCACTTTTCCAGTGGCGAGGCCGAGGCGCCGGCTGCGGCCGCGAAAACCGAAATCAAGGGTGAAGGCTGGTACCCGTCCCGCTATGGCGCGGACGACCGCCTCGGCGCCATGAACAATCTGTCCCCGGAGAAAACCGCCGAGGCAGCCAAGCTGATCACGACCGGCAAGACCTATGCGCTCGGGCAGGTCACGGGCCGCAAGACACCCGCCTATGGTCCGCGTACGTTCAACATGACGGTTCTTCAGTTGTCGGACGGTTCGGGCACACCGCTCGGCGAGAACAAGGCCGTCGGGAACGATGACCTCGTCAACACCTATGTCGGCATCGGCAGCCAGATCGACGGGCTCGGCCATATGGGTATCGACCATCGCTACTATAACGGCGTGCCCGTCGCCGACTTCGTCACCACCGGCGGCCTCACCCAGTATGGCACCCACACGCTGCCCCCGGTTGCGACGCGCGGCGTGTTGCTCGACATGACGAAAGCCTTCGGCGACCCCGTCCCCGCCGGCACCGCCTTCAACCGCAAGGAAATCGAAGCCGCCGCCAAGGCCGCCGGCGTGACGATCGGCAAGGGCGATATCGTCCTCTTCCACACCGGCACGATGAAGGCGTCGGAAGGCTCAAGTGCGCTCTCGCCGGTGGAGCCCGGTATCGGTGTCGAAGGCGCGCAATACCTGGCCGACCTTGGCGTCGTCGCCATCGGCGCGGACACCTGGGCCATCGAAGTCATCCCCTTCGAGAAGGAGGCGCGTCCGTTCGACGTGCACCTCACGCTGCTCGCGAAGAACGGCGTCTACATCCTCGAGAACATGGTGACCACCGAACTCGCCGCCGACGGCGTGACGGAATTCTTCTTCACGCTGGGCGCCCCGCGTCTCGAAGGCGCCGTGCAGGCGATCGTGAATCCGGTCGCGATCCGGTAGCCTTTCGAACCCCTCTCCCGGCAGCGGGAGAGGGGCCTCAAGACTAAGTCCGCAGGAACGGCACGATGTCCGCTACCAGCGTGTCGGACATCTTGTCCGGCAGGTCGTGACCCCACTTGGGGTATGACTTGAACACCGCGCCCGGGATACGCCGGGCAATGTCCTCGCCCGCAGCCGGCCGGATCAGCGGGTCATCGGCGCCGTGCAGCACCAGCGTCGGCGCGGTGACGCTTCCGAGCCGCTCATGCCAGCGCTTCTGCGCGACGACCGCCCCGTTCTGCCGCAGGATGCCGAACGGCCGGTCGGAGCGGTGAAAGTCCTCGATACCCCGTGCACGGATCACCTCGGCGCTGTTGCGCAGGTCCGGATGAGAGCCGATTCCGTGCTGGGCGACGACCGCAATCTCGCCGATGGCTTCAGCGGTTCGCACCGGCGGCAGCGCCGAGAGCGCCGCCATCGCCTCCGGCGTGGGTGGCGGCAGTGCCGGATTGCCCGAGGTCGTCATCATCGCAACCAGCTTGCGCACCTTGCGGGGATGGTCGAGCGCCATCAGCTGCCCGATCATTCCGCCCATCGACATGCCAATGATATCTGCCGTCTCGGCGCCGATCGCATCGAGCAGCCCGGCGGTGTCGGCGGCCATGTCGTCCAGTGTATAGGGCACCATTTTCGACACGTCCTTGCCCGACATTGCCGCCTGCATGATTTCCAGCGCGCCCAGCGGCGTCACATTCGCGATCTCGCTCGAGAGGCCAACGTCCCGGTTGTCGAACCAGATCACGCGGAAGCCCGCATCCGCCAGCCCCCGCTTCAGGCCCTCGGGCCAGCGCGTCATCTGCAAGGCAAAGCCCATGACCAGCAGCACCGCCGGGTCATTGGCGCTGCCCAGCGTATCATACTCGATCTCGATTCCGTTCGTCTTCGCCCGTGGCATCTGCTGCGGTCCTCCCCGTGTTTACCGCACACTAGGCGAGGCCGGGTCCCGTTCAAGCGCAAACCAAAACGCCGCCCCCTTTCGGAGGCGGCGCGATGTTCAGGTCCGGGTGATCCGGATCAGAAGTTGAAGGTCGCTTTCGTGTAGACGAAGCGGCCCGAATAGCCGAACGGCGAGTAGGTCGAGAAGGGCGTGTTACCGGTGCCGTTGAGGGCAGCCGGCGCCGCGTCCGGGTACTCGTCGAAGATGTTGTCGGCGCCGACGGCGATCGTCACCTGGTCATTCCAGGTGTAGCGGGCTTCGAGGTCAAGCAAAGTCTTGGGGCTGAGCGTATAGTCCTGGGCCGCTGCCGTGCCCGGCACGAGCACTTCGCCGTAGCGAACCGCGCGCAGCGTGGCATCGAACGGGCCATGATCCCAGTTCACCTGAGCCGTGAACTTGTCCTT
>JAIXVM010000305.1 GCA_027482995.1 Hyphomonadaceae bacterium
GGCTCCTTGGAGGCAATGCCGCCGGCGGCAAACAGGTTGCGCGCAAAATCGGCCCGCGCGGTAAATTCCGCGAGGCTGCCAATCGTTGCCAGAAACACCGCAGGCGGACGAGACGCGCGCGCGGCCGCGTCGCGAAGCGCTTCAAACGGTGCCGCAAGACGAACCGGTTCGAGCGCAGCGGCCACCGCATTTGCGCCAGCCGCGGGCAGGTTCGTCACAAAATGCTTCATGCCCGCGTCCGACACCGCCTTC
Source organism: Hyphomonadaceae bacterium (assembly GCA_027482995.1). GTDB lineage: Bacteria > Pseudomonadota > Alphaproteobacteria > Caulobacterales > Hyphomonadaceae > Hyphomonas. The sequence continues at coordinate 253 of JAIXVM010000305.1, forward strand.
GCTTTCGGCGCGGTCACATCTGCAACCGGTGCTGCAATTTCCTCCAGCAGGGGATACTCGCTCACGCCCGTCATCGGAATCTTGCGCCGCGCCACGTCCTTCGCCCGCGCATCGCGGACGGTGGCCACCCGCGCCTGGAACGCACCTGCCATCAGGGATGCGGCAAAGCCGCCTTCGCTCTCGATGCGCTGGAGTTCCGCCCAGGCCGCCTTGGCGAGATCATCCGCCAGCGTCTCGGTGAACCACGCCCCGCCGGTCGCATCCGCCACCCGGCCCAGCTGGCTCTCTTCCATCGCGATGATCTGCGTATTGCGCGCGATCCGGCGGCCGAGTTCCTCTGGCAATCCCAGCGTTTCGTTGAAGGCGCGCACGGTGAGGATATCGGCGCCGCCCACCGCGCCCGCAAACGCGGCGGACGTATTACGCAGCATGTTCGTCCACGGATCATACTTCGTGAGCATGCGGGCCGAGGTGATTGCCTGCAAGCGCATCGGCGCAACCTCAAGGCCGAGCGCGTCAAGGCAGCGCGCCCAGAGCCGCCGCGCAGCGCGCAGCTTGGCGATGCCCACGCCGTAATTGGCGTCGAGCGCAACCGCGAACACGAGGCGGGTTACCGCCGTTTTCAGGTCCAGCGCACCCTCCAGCCGGCGCAGGGTATCGATCGCCGCCGCGATCAGGCCGCCAAGTTCCTGGGCCTCCGAACCGCCGGCTTCGTGGATCAGCGCACCGTCGATGCGGAGCAGGTTCGCCGCCGGAAATGTCTTGCCGAGCGCCGCGCCCAGCGCGCCTACCTTCGCAAAAGCTGCGTCCAGACCGCCTTCGATGCGCCCCGTCTTCGCCAGCGCGCCAAGCGGGTCCATGTTGAAATCAAGCTTGAGCTTCGCCGCGTGCCCGGTTCCCTCAGCCCACTGACCAAGCAGCCCGGCCGTGCGCGCGCCCATGCCGCGCCCCGAGTCGAGCGCGACCGCGGCGATCGACGCATCCACGCCGCGAAGGGCAACGGCGAAATCCTCCGAGGTACACAGCTGCACGCCGTTGGCGCCCGTTCCGTCGATACGCAATTCAATTGAAGAGACGCCGCGCTCAAGGTCGCGAAGGATCTCGGCATTGGTCTGCTCGGGCGAGGGATGTGCAAACGCTTGCCGGATGTCCCAGGGCAGCCACTTGTCAGGCGCGGCGGTCTTGCCGCGCAGATACGGCGCAACGCCCGGAAGGCCGAGAGGATCGCTGGCGCCCGCAAAATCGCTTTCGCGGTAGAGTGCCTTAATGCCGACGCCGTCCGCTGTCTTGCGGGTGAGGGTGTCGGCGCCCTTGCCCTTCAAGGCCTTTTCGACCTCGCGCAGCCAGTCGGCTTCGGTTGCTTCGGGAAAGGCGGAACTGAAAGGCAGGATGTCATCGGGCATGGCGCGGGATTTAGGGCATTCCGGGGGGCCTTGTGAACCGTTTCCTTTGGGACACCGCGACACCCGTGCACGCCGCTTGACCCGCTCCTGAAAAAATGCGAATGAGAATTATTCGCAAAACTGGAGACCAAGCCATGCGCCTGTCCCGGCAATACAGCACGGAAAGCCTGCCCAGCCCCTCGATGGACGCGGGCAACCAGTCTGAAACGCCGGAGATGTGCAGGACCTGTCCCGTCCACAATCCACCCTCTGACAGCCTCGCCTCCTCCCCGATGCCGGTCAGCGGGCCTGTATGTGACTGGATCGAGTCGCAGGCGAATGTGCTTGGTCTCTGGCTTGATCGATTGATTGCGGAAGGTGATCCCGGCGACCTGATCAGCATGGTGCATCGGCAACAAGCCTGGCTCCAGATGCTCCGGGCGCACATGGGACGCGGCTGAGGCGGCTGCGTTACAGGTTCTCCACCTGCGTGAATTGGGTGGCGCGCCCAATTTCATCCATGTTCTATACCTCAACTTCAGCGTTCCGGCGTATCAGAACGCTCAGCCTCGCGGTGTCCTGGCCCCTTTCGCCGGTCTGAACCGCTAACCATGGGTGAACAAAATGTCCGACTCGTCTTCCAACGCTTCCAAACGCGTCAAAGCCGCCGCCGAGAAAACTGCCGAAGAACTCGAAGCCCGTCTCGCGTCCCTGCGCGCTGACCTCGACGAAGTGTTGAGCGCCATCGCCGGCAAGGCAGAAAAGCAGGCATCCGAGTTTTCCAGTTCGATCGCCAGCGGTCCCGCTCAGCAGGTCATCGACGAGCTTCGCGACGCTCTGGCCGAAGCCAAGCGCCAGGCCGGCAATGCCGAAAAGAAGGTGACCCAGACCGCCCGCGAGCATCCGCTCGAGGCGCTGTTGATCGCCTTCGGTATCGGTTTCCTCGCCTCTTTCCTGCTGCGCCGCTGATCCTGCGCCATGCGCGTCCTGCCGCTGATCTCCTCACTCATGTCACTCGCCAACGTTGATGTTGGCGGTGCCGTGTCGCGGCGGGCGAAGGGCATGGGATATGCGTTGGTGGCAATCGTCTTCCTGCTGACGGCCTATGTGCTGGCGGTCGGAGCCCTCGCGTTTTTCCTCGCCGAACACATGAGCACCTGGGCCGCGCTCGCCATCATCGCGCTCGGCTTTGTCGGCATGGCGGGTCTGGTGTTCTGGTTCGGCTCCCTGTCCGCCCGCGCTGAAGAACAACGCGCCAGGGAAGTCGCCGAAGCACGCCAGAAAGCAACGCTCGGAACGCTGACCGGCCTCGCGCTGGGCGGTGGCTCGACCAAGACGCTGATCATCGCCGCCCTCGCCGGCGTCCTCGCTGGTGGATTACTGGGCACAAAGGGCAGCGATCCCCAAGACTGATTGGCCAGTCACCCATTTGTTGCAAATCCTGCTATACTGACCGCACTGCGGGCGGTGGAGAGGGCATGACATGGCAATGTTCGTGACAATCAAAGGTGTGGGCGATGTCGATCTTGACCGCATCGCGCGGCTTCTGCCGGGCCGCAATGGATGGGACATCCTGAAGCTCGGCACCCAGGGCCGCTACATGAAGGCCATCATTGAGTCCTGGGAGGTGCTCGAGCGTTATGAAATCAACACCGCGCTTCGCCTTGGCCACTTCTTTGGGCAAGGCCTGGTTGAGACGGGCTGGCTCAAATACACCGAAGAAGGTTTCAGCTATTCCGCCGAAGGCCTGATGAAGACGTTCCGGGTTTACCGCCGCAATCCGATCCTCGCGAAACAACATGCCCGCAAGCCGGAACTGATCGCCAACACCGTCTATGGCGGCCGCGCGGATCTCGGCAACACGCAGGAAGGCGATGGATACAAGTTCCGCGGCCGCGGCTTCATCCAGCTGACCGGGCGTGACAACTACACCCGCTATGGCGAAGCCGCCGGTATCGACCTCGCGAACGATCCCGACATCATCAAGCGAGACCTGACCAAGTCGATCGAAGTCGCTGCCGCCTTCTGGAAAACCAACGGCCTCAACGAGATCGCCGACACCAACGACGCCGTGAAGGTCTCGCGCGCCGTCAACCGGGGCGATCCCAACGCCGCCGCCGCGGCCAATCACGAAGACCTGCGCATCCTGTGGACCGAAACCGCGCTGTCGGTGACCCAGAAGCCGTACACGTTTGCACCTGTTGCACGTGAGGACGCCATTCTCGCCGCCGCCGCTGCGCCCGAGCCGCCATCCGTCAAGCCGCTCAAGGTTGGCAGCAAGGGCGCCCGGGTCCGCGAACTCCAGCAAGATCTCGAAACCCTCGGCATTGCCACCGGCGGCGTCGACGGCGCCTTCGGCCAGGCCACCCGCCGGGCGGTGGTCGCCTTCCAGCAGGAGAACGGCCTGCCGGTGACCGGCATTGCGGACGCCGCAACCGTGACCGCCATCGACAAGGCCGCCGACGATCCGGCGCGCAGCCGCGTGTCCGCGCTCGACCGCACCAACACACCGATCTTCGGGCCTGCCTCTATCTGACAATCGGGGTCTTGTTCGCTTGCGGCGCACGGCCTTTACTTTGGTGAAAAGAAACACCGGAGGAAACAGACAGATGCGCCTCAAAAACCCGCGAATTCAGCCACTCGCCGATAGCGACATGACCGCCGAACAGAAAGAGGCGCTCGCCGCCCAGTTCGGCCGGGGACCCGTGTTCAACATCTTTCGCACGCTGGCCCGCGCCCCCAAGGCTTACAAAGCCTTCGGGCGCTGGGGCGGCTATATCCTCTCGGACTATAACAGCCTCGCCCCGCGCGAACGCGAACTCGTCATCCTGCGCGCCGGCTTCAACTGGAAATCGGGCTACGAATGGGCCCAGCATGTTCGCATCGGCAAACAGTGCGGCCTGACGGACGAGGAGATCGCCCGCATCAAAGCGGGCCCCGATGCCCCCGGCTGGAGCGCCATCGACGCCGCGTTGCTGCGGGCCACCGACGAGCTGACCGCCGACGCCTTCATCACCGAGACGACCTGGGCGCAGCTATCCTCGCTCACCGAGAAACAGCGGATGGACCTCGTGATGACCGTCGGCCAATACACGCAGGTCTCGATGATGCTGAACTCCTTCGGCGTCCAACTCGACGACGACCTGACTCTCGACCCGGACCTCGCGAAGTGAAGCCGCTTCCCCCTGCGTAAGGCTTGCTCCGGCGCGCCCGGAGTTTAGGTTCTGGTCCGGAACTTTCCCTCCTGGAGCAAACCGTCATGTCGCTGCCGCCCATCCTGCAAAACCTTCGCATCCCGGTGATCGCGTCGCCGCTCTTCATCATTTCCACGCCGGATCTCGTGATCGCGCAGTGCAAGGCCGGCGTTGTCGGCAGCTTCCCGGCCCTCAATGCGCGGCCCGGCCCGGTGCTGCACGAGTGGCTGGACCGGATCACCACCGAACTCGCCGAATACAACCTGAAAAACCCCGATCGCCCGGCGGCGCCGTTTGCGGTTAATCAGATCGTTCACAAGACCAACAACCGGCTCGAGCACGACATCGAAGCCTGCGTGAAGTTCAAGGTGCCGGTGATCATCACCTCGCTCGGCGCCCGCAAGGATGTGAATGACGCGATCCATTCCTATGGCGGCATCGTTCTCCACGATGTGATCGATACCTTCTTCGCGAAGAAGGCCCTCGAAAAAGGCGCCGACGGCCTGATCGCCGTCTGCACCGGTGCAGGCGGCCATGACGGTACGCTGTCGCCCTTCGCGCTGATCCAGGAGATCCGCGAATTCTTCGACGGCCCGCTCGCGCTCTCCGGCTCCATCGCCAATGGCGGCGCGGTCGCGGCCGCGCTCGCGATGGGCGCTGACCTGGGTTACATCGGCTCCGCTTTCATCTCCTGCGAC
>JAIXVM010000217.1 GCA_027482995.1 Hyphomonadaceae bacterium
CGGGCGAGCCGACCAGCAGCGCGCCCTTGGGGATCTGGCCGCCGAGCTTGGAGAAGCGCTGCGGATCGCGCAGGAATTCGACGATTTCCTGCAATTCCTCGCGCGCTTCATCGATACCCGCCACGTCATCAAACGTCACCCGGCCCGAGCGTTCGGTCAGCAGCTTGGCCTTGGACTTGCCGAAGCCCATCGCCCCGCCGCCGCCGCCCTTCTGGACCTGACGCAGCGCGAAGAAGGCAATCCCGAGGATCAGGATGAACGGCAGCGAATTCAGGAGGATGAACAGCAGAACGTTCTGCCCCTCGCGCTGCTTGCCGGTGAAACGCACCCCGTTGTCTTCCATCAGCTTGGTGATTTCGACATCATTGGGCACGGGCACGGTGCTGAAGCTTTCGCCGTTCTTGAGCGTGCCGGTGATGAGGTCGGACCCCATCTGCACGTCCTGCACGTTGCCCTCTGCGACATAGGCGCGGAAGTCCGAATAGCGGATCGCGGTGCCGCTGCTCTGCCCGGCGTTGCTGAACATGGTGACGACCAGCAGGAGGGCAAGGAAGATGCCGCCCCAGATCATCAGCTGCTTCACCCACGGATTGGGACCATCGCCCTGGGGCTGGGGATCGTTCTGCTGACTCATCGGCGGAGATTCCTTTCGTACCGGACAATGTAGGATCGTCCGGGTGAATGGCAAGATAATGCGTCGGCCCGCATCGAGTGATAATAATCGAACACTATGATGCGTTTCATCGATCCGCGCCCCCCTTGCCGCGTCCGGTGCCATAGGCCGCGAGGAACACCTCGACCGCGCCGGTGATGCGGTGATCGCGCTCCGCCCCGCTGACGATCACGCCGAAACGGCGCTCGAGATCGCCCATCCCCTTGCACATCGAGACGAATTGTTCGGCCGCGAGCATCGGGTCGGCGAGCGCCAGCTCCCCCGCCTCTACTTCACGCGCGAGCCAGGCGCCAAAGCCCTGCTTCATGCGCCACGGCCCCGCCTCGAGAAAGGCCGCGCCGATCGCGGGATCCTCCTCGGTTTCGGCGGCGATGCGGCGTTCGAACTGGAGCATTTCGGGGCGGGAGAGGAAGGCGTAGATCGCCTGCCCGATCTCGATCAGCCGCTCGCGGATGGGGCCGGTGGGCGCGTCCGCGAGCGAGAAGTAGCCGCGCATCTTCTCGCATTCGCGTTCGACCGCAGCGGCGAACAATGCGCGCTTGTCGCCAAACTGGTTGTAGATCGTGACCTTGGAGACGCCCGCATCGGCCGCGACCTGCTCGATCGCGGTCGCGGCGTAGCCGTGCTGGAAGAAATGGTGCGCCGCCGTTTCGACGATGGCAGCGCGCTTGGCCCCATCGAGCGGCCGCCCGGCCTTGCGACGAGACGCAGTTTTTTCGTGCTGGGTCGAACGACCGATTGACAAAGTGAACGGCTCCGTTCAGTTAAACGCGACCGTTCAGTAATGCGCTGATTCCCTCCCTCGCGCAACCCTGCCGCCACAAAGAGGTTCCCGCCCACGTGCTCTGGATCGCCATCAGAATGCTCACCGGGGATGCCCAGAAGTTCTACGGGCTGCTCTTCGGCATTGCCTTTTCGACCCTGCTCATCACCCAGCAGATGACGATCTTCGTCAACCTCGTCGAACGCGGGGCGAGCGGCGTCTACAACGCGCCCGAGGCGCAGGTGTGGGTGATGGACCCGGTCAGCCGCACCACCGATGTCAGCTACGCCATGCCCTCGACCGCACTCGACAAGGTGCGTTCGGTGCCCGGGGTCGAATGGGCCGTGCCGCACCTGCGCGCGCAGGCCAACGTCCGCACCAAGGACGGCGATCTTGAAGGCGTGGCGGTGATCGGGGTCGACGATGCGACGCTGATCGGCCTGCCCAAGCGCATGGCGAACAAGGACAAGGGTGTGCTGTTCGCCCCCGACACCGTGGTGATCGACGATGTCGGTGTCACCCGCCTGTTCTCCAACGGCGCAAGCCCGCTGGGCGAACGGCTTGAATTGAACGACCAGCGTGCGGTGATCCGCGGCGTGGCTGACGCGATCCCCTCCTTCACCAGCACGGTAACGCTCTACACCCGCTATTCGAACGCGCTCAATTTCGTCCCCGGCACCCGCAACCGCCTGAGCTTCGTGCTGGTCGGCATTGCGCCCGGCCAGACCCCCGAGGGCGTCGCCGCGCGGATCGAGCAGCAGACCGGATTGAAGGCCGAAACCCGCAAGGAATTTGCCCGCGCCGGGGTCGATTTCATCATCCAGAACACCGGCATCCCGACCAATTTCGGCATCACCGTGTTCCTCGGCTTCGTCGTCGGGGTGGCGATCGTCGGCCTCACCTTCAGCCTGTTCCTGCGCGACAACATCAAGCAGTTCGGCGCGCTGAAGGCGATCGGGGTGACCAATTCGAAGATCGTCCAGATGGTCGCAGCGCAAGCGGGACTGGTTGGCTTCGTCGGCTACGCCCTGGGCGTGATCGGCACGGTCGCCTTCATCCGGGGCTTCGGCGCCAATCCTTTCTTCAAGGGCTTCTACATCCCCTGGCAGATCCCGCTGATCAGTCTTGCCGCGGTGGTGGTGATCCTCGCGATCACCGGCTTCATCGCGATCCGTTCGGTGCTGCGGACCGAACCGGCTTCGGTGTTCAGGTGAGCGAGGCGACAATGACAACATCCACCATCATGGACACCTCGGCCATCGGCGGCTGCGCTCCGGAAGCGGCGATCTGCGCGCGCGGCATCACCCGCGATTTCGAAGCAGGACAGACCACCATCCGCGTGCTCCACGGGATCGACACCGACATCCGCCCGGGCGAGCTTACCTATGTCGTGGGCGAGAGCGGGTCGGGCAAGACGACGCTGATCTCGATCATGTGCGGCATCCTCTATCCCACCGAGGGCGAGGTGAAGGTGTTCGGCACCGACATCTACAAGCTGTCGGATACCGAG
>JAIXVM010000283.1 GCA_027482995.1 Hyphomonadaceae bacterium
CGTTCCTAACGTCGCCGGGTTCAAACTGAAGCCCGCGCCGGCATGAAACGGCTGTTGCGCAAGAGCAGGGCGGCGATCAGCGAGACAATAAGGCCAACGGGGAAAACCTCGGTGAAGGTAATCGGCATCCGAAACAGCGGATTGGCATACATTTTCGCGAATGCTTCGGCCTTCGCGAGTTCGGCGGCCAATTCATCCTCGGTCGCGCCGCGCGCGCGGGCCGCCTCGACAAGATGTTCGGCATAGACTGCACCGAAATCCATACCGCTGATCGCCAGGGAGACCTCCCAGGCCAGCACGTATAGCACCCCCGCAACGGCGCTGATGCCGAGCCCCATGAGAAAGGCCGGCAGGAATTTTATGACGCCGCCATTCACGACATCGCGCTGATGTTTCACCGCCAGAAAGATGACGCTGAGCGCCACCAGCATGGTGGTATAGCCGATCGCCATGCCCACCACGCCAGACGGCGCGTTCTCGCCAAAGATCAGCGTCATGGCGATCATCGGCAGGCCGACGATCAGGCCGGCAATGAATCCGTTCGTAACAATGCGTTGCAACATCCGTGTCTCCTTTGCGACTTGCCCGGAGAGGGTTTCCGTTGCTGCGCAGGTTCACAATCGCCCGAAAGGGTGATTTTCGCCAGATCACCCTGATTTTCCGAGAAAAACCGGCATTTTAGGGCAACAGGCCAAGTTCGCGCGCCCGGGCGAGCGCCGCCGTGCGGCGGCTGACCTCCAGCTTCTCAAGCACGCGCGCCACGTGTGTCTTGATCGTGTTGGGAGACACGTGCAGGCGGGAAGCCATCTCCTTGTTCGACAGTCCGTCCGCGATCAGGGCGAGCACTTCCATCTCGCGCGCGCTGAGGCCGAGCGTGCGCTGGGCATCGGGGTTGCCGTCGAAGCCGGGGGTCTCCCGACGGCCTGCAAAGATGCGGGCGCCGGCCCAGAGACCGAGGCCCATGAAACCGGCAGCGACGAGGAAGACCTGAAACTCCCCCGGAAAAGTGCGGGCGTAGCGCAGATAGTCGAGCCATGTCAGTGCAAACGCGCCGGCCGCCAGCAGGCTGCCGTACAAAAGAAAAGGACGCGCGGCCGCGAGCCATTGGCCAAGACGTTTCGCGCTGAGCTTTGCCTTCGCCATGAGCCGTCCCCTCCCCGATCCGAGCCTAGACCAAACAAAAAGCCCGCTCAACGTGAGCGGGCTTTCGTAGGTTCGAGGGGCGGTAGAAGGAGTTACTGGCCCTGGCGCTGCTTCACGCCTTCTTCGTCGGCCTTGGCGCGGTCTTCGGGTGTGAACTCGACGGCCGGAGCCGCGCCCTTGCCATAGGCGCGGGCTTTCTGTGCAAGGTCGTTCATCGAACCGGACATCGCACCTTCACCCACCGCCATGGTCTTCGAGGCCGACATGCCGACGGCTTCAGCGTCATCGAAGCTCGCGAACTCGGCGCCAAGGAAGACGACTTCCCAGCCGCGTGCGCGCGCCCGGTCGAGCGCAGCCTTGGCGCCCTGATTGGTGAGTTCGGTCGAGGAGTTTTCCATCCCGTCCGTCATGATCACGATCACGGCCTTTTCCGGGGCGTCCGCTTCGGCGCGGCTGACGATCCGGCCGATCGCGTCATAGAGAGGTGTCATGCCGCGAGGCGTTGCATCCGCGTCTGACACCTTGGTCCACTTGGACGGATCGACCTTGTCGCGCAGCACGTCGAACTGCAGGCCGTCCTGATGGTCGAATACGGCGAGCGTGACGGCGGTCTTGATGTCGCCGCCTGCGATCTCGGCGCCCGGGGCATCGGCCGCAAAGCTGTCAGCGTAAGCGTTCACCGACGTCAGCGCCTCTTCCCAGATGTCCGACATGGAGCCCGTCCGGTCGAGCAGGATGTAGGATTGTACGGTGTCGGACTTCGCTGGCTTCGGCAGAACCTTGGCATCGGCGGATGCGCCAAGCGCGATGACAGCGGCGGCGGCAATTATCGAGTTCATGAATTTCATCGGTCGTCCCTTCCCTGTGTCTGGTGGAGAAAAGCTGCGCCCGGATTGCGGCGCGTCTGCGGCGCGATTCCGCCTTCGCCAAGGAAAAGGGCCGCCTTTTGCGAGGCGGCCCTTCCCGTATCTGGCCATTTGCTGAACAGGCGTTCAGACTTCGCTCGTCAGGGGACGGATTAACTGCCCTTGCGCCGTTTCACGTCGTCCTCGCCGGACTCCTTGCGGTCGTCGGCATTGAATTCCATCGACTCGGCCGCCTCGAAATACTTCCGGCTCTTGGACGCCAGCTTGCGCATCGAGATGTCCATGTTGCCGGCGCTCATCGCCATCGACTTCGCCTGGTTTACGCCGACTGCTTCAGCATCGGAAAACTTGCCGAACTCGGCGCCGAGAAAAACGACTTCCCAGCCCCTGGCACGGGCCCGGTCAAGCGCGGCCTTCGCGCCGTCCTTGGTGACTTCCCGCGACGAGTTCTCCTGGCCGTCCGTCATGATGACGATCACCGCGCGCTGCGGAGCGTCGCCTTCCGCAAGCGAAACGATACGGGCAATCGAGTCGAACAACGGGGTCATGCCGCGCGGGCTGGCCTCGTCATTGGTCACCTTGTTCCAGTTGGCGGAGGTGACAGAGCGGCGGAGCACGTCGAACTGAAGGCCGTCCTGATGATCGAACACGGCGAGCGTGACCTTGTCATCTTCAGAGGGTTTGGCGCCATCCGATGGCTGGGTCAGCGCTTCGACATAGGCATTCACCGAGCTGAGCGCTTCGGTCCAGATCGGCCCCATCGAACCGGTGCGATCGAGGAGGATGTAAGCATGGGTATGCGCCGGGTGGGCGGCGTTCGGGTTTGGGCTTGTCATGGGCAGTCCTCCGTCGATACGCCCCCGCGCCCCGGACAACCCAAATGGGAAAGCGCCCACCCGGTTAAAGGGGGCGCTTCCCATAATTCTGTGCTGCGCCTGCGAAGGCGCTGGCTGTCCTCAGGCGAACTGAGGCGCGATCTTGAGGTTTTTCACCCAGCCGATTTTCTCGAGGAACAGCAGCACTGTGCCGTTGTAATCGACGATCCGGTTCCACACGCCTTTGCGTGGACGGTGCAGCGCGCTTTGCGGCTGGTCATGGTGGTGATCGTGGAAAGCCTCGCCGCCGGTGAGCAGCGCCATCATGTGATCGGCCCAGACAGGCGTCTTTAGGTGGCCCAGCACGTTGATGCCATAAACGGTGGCATGGAACTGGATCGCGCGGCCGATGATCACGCTCGCATGCAACAGCGCGGTCAGCACGAGCGAGCCACCGGCGGCCCAGACAATCGCGTAGATGATCGCCGGCACCACGAAATGGATCACGATGCTGAACTGGATATAGTGCTCGTCCATCCAGACAATGATCGGATGCTTCTTGAGCCAGAGTGGCCAGTCTCGCTCGACATCCTTCTGGTCGCGCCAGAGGATCCAGCCCACCCAGGCCCAGCGTTTGGACTCGAACGGGTTGTGCGGATCACCCGGCTGATCCGCGAAACGGTGATGCTGTGAATGATAGTTGACCCAATCGCGCACACGGCCTTGCATCGCGAAGAACAGGTTCAGCATGGCGACGACCTGCGCAGGCGGGGCCAGCTCCCCGGCGCGGTGCTGCAGGATACGGTGCAGGGGGCCGATGCCCATGTTGCACCAGAAGACCGAAAAGGCGATGACGCCGAAGGCGAGCGGCACGTACCACCAGTGGAAGGTGAGCTGGCTGACGAACACACCCAGCAAAATCATCGTCACGAACAGGGCAACGCCAAGGACCGGATAGCCGAAAGCGGAAAAGAAGCTGGGAATATCGAAGGTTTTCCAGGTTTTCGGGATCGCGATGGAGCGCGGGGTCATTCAGGTCAGTCCTTTATGTTCCGCCAGATCAGCCGGCGGCTCTCCAGATGCGCGAAGTCTTCGACCGCGCCTCTTAATACTTGATTAAGGCCTGTGGCGGCGCGGTCCAAGTTGAAAATACTTTCATAATGGGCCGCTGCTGCAAGCGTGATCGAGACCCTTCAGGCAGGGTGACGCGAAGAAGGCGGAACGCTATGCAGGGGCAGCAACGAGACGGGGGCCGACATGACGGATGAGCGCCGCTTGAAGGAAATCAGGCAGCTGTCCGAGTTGCTCGGTCTCAATGACGATGTGAGTCAGGACCTTTCGGACGTGCGGCACGCTTGCCCTCTGCACGCCGACTGTATCCCCTCCGACAATACGCTGTCCCTGAATCTACAAGCTGGAACCTTCACCTGCACACAATATGGTGAGCGCGGCTCCCTGCATGAGCTGATCCGCAGGCTTGAGGCGCCGCGCAGCCTGGTTCCCGTTCGGCTGGACGATACGGACGCGCCGCCGCCAGCTCCCGTGGATGCAGATTTTTCCGTTGTTACGCGCGCCGTGAACCCCGTGCTGAAGACACAGCCGCAGGTTTATGAGCTGCATGAACGCCTGCCATCGCCCGAAGAGATCAAGGCCGAGCGTAAAATCCGCCTCGCCGAAATCCGCGCCGAACAAGCGGCCCGGCGTCGCGGTTCCGGAGAAAAGGTGATTGTCGCCGTGCTGGCGGTGGTGTTCGTCATCGCGGGGCTGATGGCGTCCGCCGTGACTGGCTTTGCGAACTATCACGCGTTCTCGTCATCGGTATCAGACCCCATCGAGTCGATGGTGTGGGGCACAGCGGGGATCATCGCGGCGATCGTCTCGTTTGGCGGATTCACCTTCGTCTACTGGCACGCTGCCAACAAACGCGTCTGGGAAAGCCTGCGGTCTCTGGTGTTCGCCCTGATCGGGGCCGGGGCGTCGATCCTCGGTACACAGATGTATATCAGCTCCAACAACCTCAATGCCGCCTCTGAAGTGACGAGCGCCGCGTCCAACCGCGAACTGCTGCAGACGCAGGTGGCCGACTGGCGGCGGCAACTGGAAGGCATTCCGCCGGAAACGCGGTCGGTCGAAGGACTGGAAGCCTATATCGCGGAAGTCGAGCGCGTCGGCCGCACCGAACAGAAACCCTACCGCGACGCCCAGAACGAACTGGGGCTCGCCAAGCGGCGCGATGAGCTGACCGCAAAGATCGAAGCCGCCAATACCGAACTGCTCGGCCAGGGGTCAGGCGATATTCTCTTGCAGGCTGAGCAGCGGGCGGCGCTGCCCAGCTGGTTGTTCGCGGTGTTGCTTGAACTGTTCGCCAGCCAGGCCACGTCCATCGGGCTCGTGGCGCTGCTCATCCTGACTGGCCGCCGAGGTGGCGATCAGTCCGCAAGCGGATAGAATTCGCCGTCACGCCCGCGCACGCGCCACACGTCGTCGCGGCGCTCAAAGTCGGACAAGGCGAGTGACGCCTTCGACACACCGCCAGCAATGTCGAACACATAGTGCGGAATGGCGAGGCCCGACACGGTGTCGCGAAGCCCGCGCACGAGGGCCTGACCTTCCTCGACCGGCACGCGAAAATGGGCCGTACCCGGAGCGGCGTCGAGTTGGTGCAGATAATAAGGCTTGATACCCGCCGAGAGGAACGCGCGCATCAGGTCGGACAGATCTTCCAGCGTATCATTTACGCCGCGCAGCAAGACCGACTGGGAGACCAGCGCGATGCCCTGTCCTGAGAGAAGGCGGCACGCTGCGCGCGCCTCCGTGGTGAACTCGCTCGCATGGTTGGCATGAACCGCGACGAAGACCGCCTTCGTCTCGCTCGACAGGGCGTTCGCATAAACGGGCGTGATACGGTCCGGCCGCGTGACCGGCATGCGCGTGTGCCAGCGGATCACCTTTACGTGGTCGATGCCTTCAAGGCGTTTCGTGATCTCGCGCGCCCGCACGGCAGACAGCATCAGCGGATCACCGCCCGTGAGGATCACTTCAAAGATTTCCGGATGATCGGCGATGTAGGCGAAGATCGCGTCCAGATCTGACCTGGTCAGCGCCTCTCCCTTGTCCGGGCCGACCCGCTCGCGGCGGAAGCAGAAACGGCAATAGACCGGGCATGTGGACGCCGCTTTGATCAACACCCGGTCAGGGTAGCGATGCACCAGACCTGGCAGGGGTGAATGACGCTCGTCCCCGATCGGATCGGCGGCCTCACCCGGCCGGATATCCAGTTCTTCCGCCGACGGAACAAACTGCCGCCGGATCGCATCGCGGGGATTGGCCGGATTGATCGCCCGCGCCAGCGGCTCGGGCAACGCGATAACGTAGGCAGCCTCCACATCGGCGAGTTCGCGCACGTGCGCATCCGCCACAAGGCCGGCAGCGTTCAGGGCAGCAACAGAGCGAAGCGTTGAAACGGTCATGGGCGCCCCTCTAGCCCAAGCGGCGTCCAGAGAACATCCGATATCTCCCGCGCGC
>JAIXVM010000237.1 GCA_027482995.1 Hyphomonadaceae bacterium
GCGCCTTCGGCGGCGCCTTCGATGAGGCCCGGAATGTCGGCGAGCACGAAGCGCGTGCTGGTGCCGAGATCAACGACGCCGAGGCCGGGGTGGAGCGTCGTGAACGGATAATCGGCGATCTTCGGATGCGCGGCGGTGGCGGCGGCGAGGAAAGTAGACTTGCCGGCATTCGGCAGGCCGACGAGGCCCGCGTCCGCGATGAGTTTGAGGCGCAGCCAGAGCCAGCGCTCCTCGCCCGGCGCGCCGGGGTTTGAACGAGCGGGGGCCTGGTTGGTGGAGGTCTTGAAGCGCAGGTTGCCCCAGCCGCCATTGCCGCCTTGCGCGAGGAGGACCTTCTGGCCCTCCTGCGTGAGGTCGGCGATCATGGTTTCCTGGTCTTCCTCGTAGATCTGCGTGCCGACGGGGACCATCAGGATCGAGTCGTCACCCTTCGCGCCGAAGCGGTTGCGGCCCATGCCATGGCCGCCCTTCTTGGCCTTGAAGTGCTGCTGGTAGCGAAAGTCGATCAGCGTGTTGAGGCCTTCGACGGCCACCGCCCAGACATCGCCGCCGCGGCCGCCATCGCCGCCGTCCGGGCCGCCATACTCGATGAACTTCTCGCGCCGGAACGAGACGGCGCCCGCGCCGCCGTCACCGGAGCGGATAAAGACTTTGGCCTGATCGAGGAACTTCATGTGTGGGCTCTTATCTGGTTCAGGCGATGCGCGCCATGAGGATGTGTTCTGCGAGTTCGCCGCGGCCGGCGCTGAACATGCGGTTGCGTCCGCAGGGCAGGAAGCCGAGCTTGGCGAGCACGCGGCCGGAGGCCGGGTTGTCAGCGAAGTGGCCCGCCACGAGCGCGCGGGCACATCGTTTCTGTTCGAGCCAGCCGATCAGGGCTTTGCCGGCCTCGCTGCAATAGCCCTGGCCCCAGGCTTCGGGCGCGAGCCAGTAGCCGATCTCGAAGGGCAGCGCGACGTCCGCCCGGTTGGCGCCGATCACGCCGATCAGGTCTCCGTCCCGCGTGATGGCAAAGACATGATCTGTGTCGTCGGCGCGGCCCCGCTCATGCGTGATGATCCAGGCGAGGGTCTGGGCCTTGGTCTGGTCCGGTGAGACGCGCGCGAGCATGCGATGGACGCGCGGGTCGGCGACGACCTCGGTGATGCGGCCGCTGTCTTGCGGCGTGACGGCCCGCAGGACCAGCCGGGCGGTTCTCAGCACTGTCTCACTCATGGCTGCCTCCTTGGGGGCGCAGTCGGTGAGGGGAGGGCGAACGAAAAAAGGGGAGGCAGTGGCCTGCCTCCCCCCGGAAACTGGTCGTCTGTTGCGACCCGGCCACTCCCCTGAAGGCGGCCGGACGAGCAGACCGCGTTACTCTGCGGCTTCCGCCGTGGCCACGACGTTCACGTACACTCGGCCACCCGACTTGTGCGCAAACTCCACCTTGCCGCCTTTAAGCGCAAAAAGGGTGTGATCCTTGCCCATGCCGACGCCTTTGCCCGGCCATTTCTGGGTGCCGCGCTGGCGCACGATGATCATGCCCGGAACAACGGTTTCGCCGCCGTATTTCTTGACGCCGAGGTATTTTGGGTTCGAGTCGCGACCGTTGCGCGAAGAGCCGCCTGATTTCTTGTGAGCCATAGTCTGCTCCTCTTAACCTGTGTCTCGCTTGAGGCCGCAGCCCCGGGAAAATTATGCTTCGGTGGCGCCTTCGGCGGCGTCAGCCTTCGGGGCGGCCTTTTTGCGCGCAGCTTTCGGCTTTGCGGCGCCGTCGGCGCTGATGCCCGTGATCGTGATTTCCATCAGGTCCTGACGGTGGCCGATCGTGCGGCGGTAGGTCTGGCGCTGGCGCTTCTTGCGGGTGATCAGTTTCGGCCCGCGCACTTCGCCTTTGACTTCGGCGGTGACGGCAGCGCCGGCCACAACAGGCGCGCCAACCGTGACGCCGGCGCCTTCGCCGATCATCAGGACCTGGTCAAACGTGACGGTATCGCCAGCGGCGGCGCTGAGTTTCTCGATGACGAGCGTGTCGCCTTCGGACACTTTATACTGCTTGCCACCTGTCTTGATGACCGCGAACATGGGCGCAACCTTCCGGAAAGTCGTCTGAAAATGGGGAGGCCGCCGCACCTTGCGGGCGCGGCGACCGAAGCGGGGGGTAAACACCAAAGCCGCTTGCGTGTCAAATCCGAACTTCACGGTATTTGCGGGGGCCGGATGGGGCGCCCGGGCGGGGATGCGGCGCCGCGCGGGCAAGATGTCCCGCGGCCCGAACCGGGCGGCGTTAACGAAACCGCCGCTTGCGCTTGTGACCAGTCCGGGATAGTGCACCGCCTCTCAAAGACCCCGGCGCGGAGAGGTGGCGGAGTGGTCGATCGCGCCGGTCTCGAAAACCGGTATACTCGCAAGGGTATCGAGGGTTCGAATCCCTCCCTCTCCGCCACACGCCATTTTTTATCGGTCATTTTTCAAAAGACAGGCGCCCAGTGTATTGGCTGGTGCATTCCCGTTCTTCGAACTGCCCGCGTTGGTGTTGGTTCGGCTCTATGACGCCTCACAAGTGTTTCGTAGCGGCGCGGACCGTTACGCGGCGGTTCTTGCCTCCTTTGCCAGCTCGATCGACCTTTGCGACGGCGGGCAGTGGGCAGGAGAATTGATCGGCTTGAGCCGCTCACATGCAGGGTCGGCCCGCCGGTCTTCGACAAAGGCGATGAAGCGTTCGCCGGTTAGCGATAGGTCCAACCGAAGCTTAAATCGGTTGGACCTACGAGGATCGATTAACTGGGGTGCACCAACTGGCGGTTTCGAATCCGCCCATCCTCCAAATTTTCCAGTGGCGGATGTCCGATGGATGGAAGTCAGAGGCTGGTTTTCGACATCAGGCAATTGATCGCCGATTGCACACGTTCGGACCATGAGGCAGGTGGTCGGCTGAAGCCTTGGAGACGGACTTTGATTGCACTGATCTCTTTTGACGGACCGGTCTGGCGACTTATACCCGAAGCTCTGGTCGCAACACCCTGCGAACCCGCGAAAGCGCCGGAGGGTCGGTTCCATCACTCGGGCCAGATTGCTGCCTACGCGTCGCTGACCGCCGAAGGCGCCCACGTGGCGATCAAGCGCTACATCGAGGACGGCGTGAAGCGAGAACTCGTGTCGGTATGGCTGAAGGCAGATCGCGTCGCTGATCAGCGCGGGAACAAGCTTGCGTCGATTGTCTGGCAAGATATGCGCGCCACTGGCGCCCTTTCACCCACCTGGGCGTGGTCCGACGCGGCCCGCGAATTGGGCGCGCAGGCGATGCTCTATTCTTCAAGATCGCGGCCGGACCTGGATCACGTTGTCGTTTTCGACCCGCGTTGCTTGACGACAGTCGGATGACTGCATGCGGGCCCGTTTGGGCCACCAATTCCCACCCCTGAGCTTTGCCTGACGGGCGGACGCGGCGCATTCTAGCCGCTGGTTTGCATGCCTACTCTCTGGCCGCCTGCGTTGCGCAGCGGCTTGAACAGGAGGCGCATCTTAGAGGACGAAGCGAGGCGGGCTGGCTTGGTGCCAGGTTCAGCAGGACCTAGCCGTGTGCCTGCGGGCAAACTGACAGGTCAGACGCCAGTTGACCAAAGAGTGGTGAGACGAGCATCACGAAAAACAGCCGCTTTCGCCGCTCAGAAGCTTCACGCACAGTGCCGTCGCAGCGTCGCTTGAACTAGCCTTGCAGGTCGATTGACGGTCGCACTTTAGACCGAGTCAGCAACAGAGCGCTCGAAGCAATCGCGTCTCGTTATTTGCGCAGTCCTCTGCGCCTGCGGCCATTCGGGTTTCAGCAGGCCTGTGGGCAGGTGAACAAGTCCTCAAGTTATCGCCATCGTGTCATTTCTGCCGTCACGCGACAGACATCTCGTAGTGTTAACAACCTCACTGAAGCGCACGAAGCTGGCCATCGCAGGCGCGACAGAACGCCCTGTCTGGAACCGTGCAGCGCGCCGCGTCGAATTAGCCGGTCGGTGCGCCTTGTAGGTAAGTGGGAGCCGATGATGCTGACCAACGTGAACCAAAGCCGCTCGCGAATGGTCGCTTATTTGTGCCTTGTTGCGAGCGTTCTCTCGGGCTGCGACGCGAGCAAGGCGCCAGCGGCCGAAGACGGCGACTGGCGGGCGAACATGAGCGAGGTCCAGATCGCCATTCGCGGCGCCGATGACGACCCCGCGCTGATTGCAAACCGGTCGAACTTCGAGGCCTACCTCGAGGAAGTTTTGGGTTTGCCGGTCACGATTATCGAACCGGCAGACTATAATGGATCGATCCAAGCGCTGGCCTCCAATCAGGTGGATGTCGCCTACATGGGCGGCGGAAGCTACGCCAATGTCGATGCCCAGATCGGCGAGCTCGCCGCGCCGATCCTCGTGCGCCGGCAGGCCGAGGGAAACGATGGCTATTACTCAGCATTGATGGTGAAGGCCGATAGTCCGTTCCAGTCGATCGAAGATCTGAAGGGAAAGACGGTTGGCTATGTCGATTTCAATTCGACGTCGGGATACTTGTACCCGCGCATGATGATGCGCCGGTTGGGCATCAACCCGGATACCTATTTCGGCGAGACTGCTTTCTCAGGCGGACATACGCAGGCCGTGATGGCACTCGACCGCGGTCAGTTCGACGCCGTCCTTGTCAATGTAGCGGGCGGTACGCCGGAGACCGGTTTTACGACTGGAGCACATTTCACGATGGCCGGCCGGGGGCTGGTCGACATCAAGGATTTCCGGATCATCTGGTCGGTCGGCGAAATTCCCAATTCGCCTATCGTGACCCGCGCGGACCGGCCGCAGGAGTTCATCGACATGTTGCGAGGGGCCTATGCCTTGATGCCCTATGACCGGCCTGACCTGATGCTCGAATTGGGCGGTCCGTCGGGTTCGGACTACGCTGCGGTCGATCGCGCGGTTTATGAGGACATTATTGCGCTGCGCCTCGCTGACATCGCGGAACGCCGCGGACTGGCGCCGGAGGGGGGCAAATGAAGTTACGCTTTCGCTATGTCCTTGCAGCCTTGAGCGCGCTCTGGATCGGGCAGACAGTCAACGCAGAGGCAGGGGCTGACGCGTCGATCGGGCCTTTCCGGATCGGGATCGCGCTGGGAACCCCTGGGCCTTGCGCGGTGCCAACGAATGACGCGGGCGCAGAAGCCCTGGCTGGCCATCTGAGCGCGCGCTTGAGACGACCGGTCGAGATCTGCCGTTTCGCCACGACGGCGGAGGCCGGCGCCGCGCTCGCCTCAAATCAGGTGGATTTCGCGTTGCTTGACCAGGCCAATGCGCCCGACCTCGGTCAGGCGCGCGCGCTGGTGACGCCGCGTCCAGATGGCAGCATCGGACGGATCTTGTCCGTCGTTGCGGCGCCTAAGTCCTCAAGTATTGCGAGCCTGAACGATATCGCCGGCACGCGTGCCGTGTTCGCCGGGCAGGGGGCCGCGTTTATTTCTGGGCCGAAAGCGGCGATCTCCGATAACGGAGGACCGATCGAAGCGCTGGCGTCGGAAACAATCGAGGCGACGCCGGAACAGGCAGTCGAGCTCGTAAGAACCGGCGAAGGGGACATTCTTGTAACCCATGTCGCCGCCTGGCAGCGCCTATGCCGCGGTGCACGCGAGGGCGATGAACCTTGCGCCGATTTCAAAGTGGTCTGGATGGGTCGCGAGCGCGCCAAGACGGCTTGGGCCTTGCGCGCCGATGCCGACCGCGACACGCTTTATCGGCTGGCCGGGATCCTTCTTGCGCTGAACCTGGAAAACCCGGCCGCGTTTGCGTGGATGGCTCCTGGCTCGGTCGAACTGACCCCCGTCGAAGCCGGCGCACTCTCGCCTACAGGGTCTGGTCCGTGACCCAATCACAACGGCGTCCAGCGGGTCCGCCTACAACGCCGGAAGCTTTCGAGTATTGGCGCGGACGCCAATTGCGCCGATCAAGGCTCGCAGCGCTGCTTTGGGTCCTGGGTTTCAGTGCCGTGTTTGCGTGGTCGCTGAATGTCAGTGGCATGTTCAGTTCGAATGCGGGAATCGACGCGTTTGGCCGGCTCGGCCAGTTTCTCGAACGCATGCTGCCGGACTTGCGGAGCGAGGCGCTGTTTGACGACAGGCGGACGCAAGGGTCCGTTGCTTACTGGTACTATGATTTTCCGCGCTGGCTCGACGCGGCCGTCGAGACCGTGCAGATGGCCGTAGTTGGCACGGCAGCCGGTGCCGTCATCGCCCTCGGGCTCTGCAGCCTGGCGGCGCGCAACCTGATGCCCTTCGCGCCGGTGCGCTTTGTTGTTCGCAGGTTTTTTGAAGTCCTGAGGACCATTCCGGATATCATCCTTGCGATACTGCTGACGGCGGCTTTCGGTATCGGCCC
>JAIXVM010000043.1 GCA_027482995.1 Hyphomonadaceae bacterium
CCGAACTCGGCGGCCTCGATATTCTCATCTCCAACGCCGGCGCCATGGCTCAGGGCAATGATCCCGCCGCGTGGGAAGCAAACTTCCAGCTCGACGTGCTCGGCGCCGTCAACGCCTTCGACGCGGCCCAGCCCCTGCTCGCGAAATCCGCCGCCGCCACCGGCGACGCCGCGTTCGTTATCATCTCCTCGATCTCCGCCGCGCAGGCCGACCGCGCCGACAGCTATGGTCCGATCAAGGCCGCGCTGATCCACATGGCCAAAGGCCTCGCCCGCCAGCACGCCAAAGCCGGCATCCGCGTCAACGTCGTCTCCCCCGGCATGGTCTTCTTCGAAGGCGGCGTCTGGGACACGGTGAAGAAAAACGCGCCGGACTTCTTCGCCCAGGCGAACGCCCGCAACCCCACGGGCCGCTGCGCCACGCCGCAGGAGATCGCGAACGCCGCCGTTTTTCTGGCCAGCCCCCTCTCCTCCTACACGACGGGCTCGAACCTCATCGTGGACGGCGCCGTGTCCAGCCGGGTCAATTTCTAACCGGGCCGATCACGAACCCGTGATCTGCCTGCGGCGTCCCGCCTCGGGGCAACCCTGCATGGCACATATGCAACTTGTAACGCTGCAGGCGCGACGGACATCCGCCGCAAAAGCGTTTATGTTCAGAATTCAGGACTTAACCCGCCCAAGGCCGTCATTGCCTTGATCGGTAAGGTTCACCGTCTATCTGTCGAGGCATATGGCACGCGTGTATTTCCTCCGGCCGGCCCGTCTTGCGGGCGCAGGGCTCGCGGCGTCGCTGATCGCGGCCTGCGCCGGCGTGCCGTCGGCGCCGCTGAAGGCAAACCCCTCGATCGAGACCGGCGCCGATTTCCTGGCTTTGCCAGGAGACGCCGCCCCCTCGTCCACTTGGTGGACCGGCTTTGACGATCCCGAACTGCAGCGCCTCGTCGAAACCGCCCTGCGCGCCTCACCCGTCCTGCGCGGCGCGGACTATTCGGTCGCCGAGACCGAAGCCCTCCTCCGCCTTTCCCTGCTCGGCCGCAGCCCGTCCCTGTCCTCCTCGGCCAGCGGTTCCGCCGACCGCTTTCTCAGCGACGAAGAATTCGAGACGACCGGAAACCTCAATCTCGCCGCCGATTGGGAACTCGACATCTTCGGCCGCCTTGGCGGCGCCATCGCCGCCGCCCGCTTCGACGAAGCCGCCGCCCGCGAACTCCGGCGCGACCTGGCGGTCTCCATCGCGTCCGAAACCGCCCTCGCCTATATCGACCTGCGCAACGGCGAAGCCCTCCTCGCGGTCGCCCGCCAGAACGCCGACGCCCAAAAAGAGAGCTTAGATCTCGTCCGCACCCTGTTCGAGAACGGCCGCGCAAACGAGCTCGACCTCAACCGTTCGGAAACCCAGTACCGCACCACCCTCGCCTCCCTGCCGGCCTTCGAGGCGACCATCACGGCCGCACGCAGCCGCCTTGCGGCGCTGACCGGCAACTCCGCCTCGCTTTCGGTCAGCCCGGCCAATGTCGATCCGGGCCGCGCGGGCAAGATCCCGAGCCTGACGACACCGTTCGCCGCCGGCACACCCGAACAGATGCTCCGCCGCCGGCCGGACGTGCGAATCGCCGAAGCCCGCATCGGCTCGGCCCTCGCCCTCGGCCGCGCCGCGCGCGCCAACCTGTTCCCGCGTGTGACGGTCGGCGCAAACGTGCTGAGCCTGTTCAGCGAAACCGGCGTCGCTTTCAGCGACGAAACGGTCAGTCTCTCCTTTGGTCCCACGATCAGCTGGGCGGGCCCGGACCTTCGCCGCGTCTATGCCCAGATCGACGTCAACGATGCGCGCACCCTCGGCGCCGCTGCCGACTATGAAGCCGCCGTGCTCGACGCCCTCGCAGAAACCGAAACCGCCCTCTCGGCTTATGTCACCGAGCGCCAGCGCCGCGCGGATCTCGACGCCGCCCTCGTCTCGGCCCGCCGCGCCTACGACCTCGCCCGCCTGCGCTACGAGGAAGGCCTCGATTCCTTCCTCGACGTGCTCGATGCCCAGCGCACGCTGCTCGACGCCGAAGACCGCCTCGCCGTGAACGAGGCCGAGATTGCCCGCCGCGCCATCCGCGCCTACCGTACGCTCGGCGGCATCTGGACAGATGAAGAACTCGCCGCCTTCCGGGCGGAACAGGAAGAAAATCCATGAATACGCCCCGTGTCATTCGCACCGTCCTGTTCTCGGTCATCGCGCTCGGCGCGCTGGCAGCCGGCGCTGTCTTTGGGGTGCCTGCGCTCACCGGCGGACACGGCGCCACGGCGGCCGAGGAAGGTCGCGGCGGCGGCGGCCGAGGCGGTGGCGGCGGCCCGCCCCCGGCGAGCGTCTTTGCAGAGACCGTCCGTTCACAAACCTTTTCCAACCGTGTCGAGGCCATCGGCACCCTTGAAGCCAATGAGCGTGCCGACCTGACCCTGAGCGCGTCGGACCGCGTCACCGCTGTCTATTTCGAAGACGGCGAACGCGTGAAAGCCGGCAAGACGCTGATCTCGCTGGCCCAGCGTGAACAAAGCGCGCTTGTGGAATCGGCCGAAGCCACGCTCGCCCAGGCCCGTCAGGACCTCGCCCGTCTGGAGCCTTTGGCCGAACAGGGCGCCGTCTCGCGCGCCGAACTCGAAGTGGCCCGCCGCAATGCGGACTCTGCCGCCGCGCAGCTGCGCGCCGTCCAGTCCCGCCAGCGCGACCGTGTGCTGGTGGCGCCTTTCGACGGCGTTCTCGGCTTCCGGCAAGTCAGCGTCGGCTCCCTCGTCGGACCCGGTGATGTCGTCGCGACGATCATCGATGACAGTGTCATGCGTCTCGAGTTCTCGGTGCCCTCGATCTATCTCTCCAGCATCACACCCGGTCTCTCGATCGAAGCCACGAGCAATGACCTGCCGGGCCGCACCTTCAAGGGAACCGTCGACAGCATCGACAACGCGATCGACCCGGCCACCCGGTCCGTCCGTGTACGAGCAATGATTCCAAACGAGGAAGGCCTTCTCAAGGCCGGTATGTATGTCGCGGTGAACCTGCTTGCCCAGCCGCGCCAGGCCCTCTCCGTCGCCGAAAGTGCGCTCCAGCCGCTTGGCCCGGAAACCTTCGTCTGGGTCGTGTCGGAGAGCGATGGCGCACCGGTCGTGAACAAGATAAACATTGAAGTGGGCCTGCGTCAGCAGGGGCGGGTCGAAGTGCTGAGCGGCCTCACCGAGGGTCAGCAAGTCGTCATCGAAGGCGCCTTGCGCCTGCGCGAAGGCGCCGCGATCAAGGTTCAGGACAAGTCAGTCCTGGCGCCCAAGGCCGCATCTGGCAAAGGCGGCGGCGGGGAACCTGCAGGCGCGAACCGGGAGTAGATCGCCATGCTCCTGTCCGATACCTCGATCAAGCGTCCGGTCTTTGCCTGGGTGCTCGCCCTTGTCCTCATCGTGTTCGGGCTCGTCGCCTTCTCGCGCCTCGCGCTTCGCGAGTATCCCGACATTGACCCGCCGGTCGTCTCGATCTCCACCAACTATCCCGGCGCCTCGGCGTCCGTTGTCGAAACCCGCATTACGCAGGTGATCGAAGACCGGATTGCGGGCGTCGAAGGCGTGCGCTTCATCAACTCCCGCTCGTCTGATGGCCGGTCGAACATCTCGATCGAATTCAACATCAACCGGGACATCGAGTCCGCCGCCAATGACGTGCGCGACCGGGTATCGGGGATCGTTGACCGCCTGCCAGATGAAGCCGATCCGCCCGAAGTCCAGAAGGCAGACGCCGATGATGACGTCATTCTCTGGCTGAACCTCGCCAGTGAAAAACTCGCGACGCCCGAACTCACGGACTATGCCAACCGATATCTCGTCGACCGCTTCTCCGCGCTCGACGGCGTCGCCCGGGTGCAGGTCGGCGGCGCGCGCGACTATGCGATGCGCGTCTGGATTGACCGCCGCGCACTCGCCGCCCGCGGACTCACCTCCGGCGACATCGAACGCGCCCTCAGGTCGGAAAACATTGAAGCGCCGGCCGGCAACCTCGAATCCGGCGATCTCTATTACACGATGCGAATTGACCGCGCTTTCCGGTCGGTTGAAGATTTTGCCGGCCTCGTCATCGCACAAGGCGACGGCTACCTCGTCCGGCTCAGCGACGTCGCCCGGGTCGAACGCGGCACGGTCGACGACCGCACGACCTTCCGCGGTAACGGCGTCCCAATGGTCGGGCTCGGCATCGTCAAGCAGTCCACTGCCAACACGGTCGACGTCGCCAAGGCAGCAAAAGACCTTTCCGCCGAACTCAACACATCCCTGCCCGACGGCATGCAGATCTACCAGGCCTTCGACAGTTCTGTCTTCGTCGAAGCCTCCATCCATGAAGTCTGGCTGACACTCGCGATCACCGTCGGCCTTGTCACGCTCGTCATCTTTCTGTTCCTCGGCAGCCTGCGCGCGACCCTGATCCCCGCGATCACTGTTCCGGTCTCGGTCATAGCGACGTTCATCATCATGTACGCACTCGGCCTGTCGCTGAACCTCCTGACGCTGCTGGCGCTCGTGCTGGCCATCGGCCTGATCGTGGACGACGCCATCGTTGTGCTGGAGAATATCTACCGGCGGATGGAAGAACTCGGCGAAACCCCGCTGGTCGCTGCTTACAATGGTACGCGCCAGGTCGGCTTTGCCGTGGTCGCGACGACGCTGGTGCTGATGGCCGTCTTCATCCCGATCACGTTCATGGGCGGAAATACAGGCCGTCTGTTCACGGAGTTTGCGGTGGCGATTGCCGCTTCGGTCGGCTTTTCGATGTTCGTGGCGCTGTCGCTCTCGCCCATGATCGCGTCAAAAATCCTCAAGCCTCACGAGGAGTCCCGCAAGGGATTCCTCGCCATCCTGCCGAACGCCGTGGACCGTGTATTCGATGGCATCAAATGGGCCTACAGCCATGTCTTCGACGTGGTTGTCCGCTTCCC
>JAIXVM010000127.1 GCA_027482995.1 Hyphomonadaceae bacterium
AGCATTCGCGAAAATGTATGCCAATCCGCTGTTCCGGATGCCGATTACCTTCACCGAAGTTTTCCCCGTTGGTCTGATTGTCTCGCTGATCGCTGCCCTGCTCTTGCGCAACAGCCGCTTCATGCCGGCGCGGGCTTCAGTTTGAACCCGGCGACGTCAGGAACGTAGATTCAAAATTTACATACCTCGAAATTCGAGGTATGTAAATTTCATGACGGACGAAATGCTCAAGGATCTCGAGAAACGCTGGCGCAAGAGCGTCCTGCCGCTGGCGGTCCTGGCTGTGCTGGGCAAATCGCCGACGCACGGTTACGGCCTTGCCGTCGCCCTTCGCGAAGTCCTGGGCGCCGCCATCCCGGAAGGAACGCTTTATCCGCTGCTCAGCAGTTTCGAGCGCGACGGTCTCACAGTCGCTGACTGGACGCTTCCCGAGAGCGGCCCTGCCCGGAAAACCTACTCCCTGACAGACGAAGGACGGCGCGCGCTCGCCGACGCCGGCGCGCAATGGGCCTTGATGAGCCACAACCTTGGAAAGTTGTTGTCATGACAAACTGGACCGATCTTGCCGACGCGTCCGCGCGGGCGGCCTTCTCAGCCTACTTCCTGCGGGTCGAACGGCTATTGGCGCCATTGCCTTCAGAGGCGGCAAGCGAGGTGCGCCGTGAACTGGAGGCGCACGCAATGGACTTGCTCGCAGAGCAAAGTGGCCGGGCGGAAGAAGCTCTTTCCCGGTTGGGTCCGCCGGAGGATTTCGTGCCGGACCTCGTGGCCGAAAAGTTGCGCAGCCGTGCGGCAAAATCCTTCGCGCCCACACATGTCGTGGCTGCCATTGTTTCGAGTGCGAGAACGGGCGTGACCGGATTGGCCGTCTCCACTTTGGCTGGAACTGGCTACTTCCTCGCGGCCTTTGCGGTGGTGATGGCGATTGCCCGGCTGGTCGCGCCTGAGACAACGGGACTTTTCCGCCTTGCTGACGGGCGCCTGTTTTTGGGTTTTGGCGAAACGCTCGGCGGCGCCGATGTGCTCGGCGTCTGGTTTGCGCCTTTGGCGTTTGGTTCGGCAGCGCTGCTCTATGTCATTCTGACGCTCGCCTTCGGGCGCGCGCGGCTTCGCAAACGCCCGCAGGAACGACCTGAAACATGATGGGCTGATACTCAAAGGAGACCAAAATGAGCAAACAATGGCTTGCTGCCCTGGCAGCGGGATTGCTGACGGCTGCCCCGGCTTCAGCACTGGAGATTCGGGTCGACCCCGCGCCCGTCTATGTATTTGATCTTTCACCGGATCGCGGGATTTATGACGTTCTGCTTCAGAACATCCTTGTACTGAACGACGCAGATCAACCTGTCGAAGTGACTGGACTGCGCGTCGAGCTGTTTGCGATGGGAGAGCTGCTATCGTCCGCGCGCGTTCCTGCAACGAAAATTTCTGCGCGCGCAGCTCAGTTTGCCGGTCTCGATCAAGCCGGTGTCTTATCGATGATGGATTTCCAGTTTCACTTGTCGACGCTCCTTCCCGAAGGCGCCCGTCTGTCCGGCGATGCGAGCCTTGAACCGCAGGAAGCCTATCTCAATTCCGGGCTCTACGTTGCGTCGTCGGGCTTGCCGGATACGGCCCGCATCACCGTGGAAGGGCCCGGCGCAGACTTGGGCCAAGTTGAAGTGCCCGTTTCAAGGTACCAATCTCCCACAGAGTACCGGGTGCCGGTCAATGGGCGATGGATGGTCGTCGCCTCTGCCGACGCAGCGCAGCACCACCGGTGGGTCTTATCCTCGGAATTCGCTATCGATATCGTTCGTATGCGGAAAGACTTCATGAGCCATAAGGGAACGGGCGAGCGGCTAACGGATTATGCGACATTTGGCGCCCCGGTGCTCGCCGCGGCCGATGGCGTCGTGGTCGCTGCGCGTGATGACCGCCCCGACAACGCGGCGATGATGCGCCGCCCTGACGAAGCGTTCGACGCCTACCTTCAGCGTGTGATGAGCTTGCAGCAGGCCATCCTCGCCGAGAATGGCTTTGAGGGCGCGGCGGGAAATCACCTCCTGATCCGACACACGAGCGGCGAGTACGCGCTCTATGCTCACCTGCGTGAGGGATCGCTGCGCGTGAAGGCAGGCGACGAAGTGCGCGCCGGAGATGCGATCGCGCAAGCGGGATCATCGGGCAATTCAACCGAGCCGCATCTCCATTTCCAGATCATCGACGGCCCGGACCTGAATTCTGCGCGCGGCATTCCCTTCGAGTTTTCTGGCCTGAAGGAAGACTGGATCAGCATGCAGCACAGGCATTTGCGCGCCGGCGACGTAATTGAGCAGGAGTGAGTTCGGAGGCGCCGGCGGCTGACCCTGAGCAACCAATGTCGAAGCTCCGCGTTAAAGCGCAAGACCTGAATTTGTCTTCAGGTGGCTAAGGAACTCCGCGTATGCCTGACAACGACAATGAAGAAGAGCCCGTCATCATCTCATCTGAAGACGCGCGCGGCGGTGAGGTGCTCAAGCGCGGCAACTTCGGAGACACGCTGGTGCCCGTGCTCATCGGAGCAGTGGTGCTCAGCGTGATCGGAATGGGGATCGTCGCATTCTTTTCGATGCGAGGCGGGACCTGAGCCGGCTCAGTCGTCGAACCCCCGGAACACGGCTGCCTCGTCGACGGACTTGCGCTTCGAGACCACGGCATTGGCCGGGAAGGTTTCATCCGGCCAGCCCATCGCCACACAAGTCTGGATCACCTGGTCATCCGGAATCCCGGCCTCAGCGCGCACGACCGGACTCTGCATGATGCCCTGCGAGTTGATCACGCAGCCGAGCCCGCGGTTCCAGGCGGCGTTGACGAGGCAGTTGACCACCCCGCCGCAATCGAACGGCGCGATATCGCTGCCATGGATTGAGCGGTCATAGGTGATCACGATGGAGACGGGCGCGTCGAACTGCCGGAAGCCGCGCAGGATCCAGTCATTGCGCTTTTCCTTGTTGTCACGTTCGATGCCCATCGCTTCGAACAGCTGTATGGCGATCTCGATCTGGCGCTTGCGGTGCTCGCCCGCATATTCGGGGCCGAGCCGGAATTCCCGGCTATGCGGCACGCCGGCCAGGTTGCGCTCGACATTGCCGGCGCGGATACGGTCGATCACCTCGCCGGTCACAACATAGAAGTTCCACGGCTGGGTGTTCAGCGAGGTCGGCGCGCGCATGGCGATTTCGAGGATTTCGCGGATCAGCGCCTTGGGCACGGGCTTTTTCAGATAGCCCCGGATGCTGCGGCGGCCCCGCACAACGTCATCGAATTCCACATCACACTCCTGTCCCGGTACGGTCCCTTTCTAGCGCCGCGCCCGGCCCGCGCATCCCCTCCCGTAGCGGCAGGCTTGCCAAGCGCCTCTGTTGCGGCAAGTTCCGGCCGGTTTCAGATATTCAGGGCAGAGCGGCATGCGATACTTCGAAGACATGGTGATCGGCACACGCACCCGCGCTTCGCGCACTTACAAGGTGACCCGCGAAGAGGTGATCGAGTTCGCCACGAAGTACGATCCGCAGCCCTTCCATCTCGATGATGACGCTGCGAAGGCGACGTTCTTCGGCCGGCTCTCGGCGTCCGGCTGGCATACCGGCGCCATGGTGATGCGCATCATGGTCGACACCTGGAAGGATACCGAGCCGTCGGCCGGTCTCGGCTCACCCGGAATCGACGAGCTCAGATGGGTAAAGCCGGTCTATCCGGGCGATGAGCTGTCGGTCGAAATGGAACTCATCGACAAGCGCCGCTCGAAATCCCGCCCCGATATGGGCCTCACCAAAACCCGCCAAACGGTGACCAACCAGAACGGCGAAGTCGTCATGACGATGGTCTCCAACGGACTGATGCGCGTACGCGATCCGTCGGCGCCCATGGAATAGCGCGCCGGCTTGCATGGGCGGAGCGCGCCTGTACGTTACGGCCAGACTGGGGAGCGACCAATGACCCGCAAACTCGAAGGCGGCTGCGCCTGCGGCGGCGTCCGCTACCGGCTGAACCGAACGCCGATGATCACGCATTGCTGCCATTGCACCTGGTGCCAACGTGAAACCGGTTCGGCCTTCGTGATCAACGCGGTGATCGAATCTTCGGAAGTCGAACTGCTTGCCGGGCCGCCGGACGTGGTGCTGACGCCCAGCAATAGTGGCCGCGGCCAGATGATTGCCCGGTGCCCGGATTGCAAAGTCGCGGTCTGGAGCCACTATCCCACCGCCCGTGAGGCGGCCGCGTTCATCCGTGTCGGAACGCTCGACGAGCCGGCCGCAATCACGCCGGATGTCCACATCTTCCGGTCGAGCGCCGTGCCGTGGGTGACGCTGACGGACGGAAAACCGGCCTTTGAGGAATTCTATCCGGACCGCCTTGCGATCTGGGGCGAAGCGGCGATGGCGCGCTGGGACGCGCTGATGGCGAGCCTTTCCTGAAACAAAAAAGCCCGCTCCGGAGAGCGGGCTTTCTGACCTTTGTGGGAGGAACCCCACGAGCAAGGCGAAGGCGCAGCCACCCCGCCGTCAGGCGGGAGCAGCGGCGAACATCAAATCAGCGAGGCGCCATGCGGATCGCGCCGTCGAGACGGACGTCTTCACCGTTGAAATAGCCGTTGCGGCACATCTCGACGGCCAGCGAGGCGTATTCTTCCGGCAGGCCGAGGCGCGGCGGGAAGGGGACCTGCGCGCCGAGGGCGGCTTTGACGGGCTCCGGCGCAGCGGCCAGCAGCGGCGTGTTGAAGATACCCGGCAGGATCGTGTTGACGCGGATCCCGTCGCGCGACAGGTCGCGGGCAATCGGAAGGGTCATGCCGACCACGCCGCCCTTGGAGGCGGAGTAAGCGGCCTGGCCGATCTGGCCATCTTCAGCAGCGACCGAAGCCGTGTTGACGATCGCGCCGCGCTCGCCGTCGATCGGGTCGAGCGTCAGCATGCCAGCGGCCGATTTCGCGATGCAGCGGAACGTGCCGACAAGGTTGATCTGGATGATCAGGTTGAACTTATCGAGCGGGAAGTGCTCCGGCAGGCCGGTTTCCTTGTTGCGGCTGGCAGTCTTGATGGCGTTGCCGGTGCCGGCGCAGTTGATCAGGATTCGCTCCTGGCCGATCGCGGCGCGGGATTTTGCAAAGCCCGCGTCGACCGAGGCTTCGTCGGTCACGTTCACGTTACAGAACACGCCGCCGAGTTCCTTGGCGAGGGCTTCGCCCTTCTCGGCGTTCAGGTCGAACAGGGCGACCTTGACGCCGTGGCTGGCCAATTTGCGGGCCGTTGCGGCGCCGAGGCCGGACGCGCCTCCGGTGATTACGGCGGACACATTCGAGTTGAGTTCCATTGGCAGCTGCCTTCCTTTGATGTTGAGCGGTTTATCGGCTATGACCGCACTGCACTATAATGCCGCTAGGAGAGCGCAATGAGTGACGCAGCGGAAATCATCAATACGGTGAAGGGCGAAGACGGCGTTTACCTGCCGAAATCGATCCAGCGCAACGAACGCACCGCGCGCGGTCTCATTCCGAAGCTGCTGCGCCTCGCGGGCCAGCTGCCCTTCGCGGACGATCTGGCTGCCGCCTATTACTGCGCGCGCGATCCCCGCACACCGGCGAAAGCCAAGGCCGTGCTGTTTGCAGCAGCGGCCTATTTCGTCATGCCGGTCGACATGATGCCGGATGTGCTGGTCGGGCTCGGCTTCACGGATGATGCGGCGGTTCTCGCCACGGCGCTCAGTGTCGTGGGCGCGCACGTCAAGGAACGTCACCGCGTGATGGCGCGCCGGCTGCTGCGTCTGCCGGAACCGATCGGAGACGCCGACTGAGCGCGCCTGCGCTCTGGGCTGCCTTCGCCACGGCCGCGCTCGCCGCGTTGGCCTACGGATTTCTGTTCAGTTATCGGGGCGAGGGACCGGCACGCGCCGTCCTGAAGGTTTCAGGCGTTGCCATCCTGGCGGCGATTGCGTTCGCGACAGGAGGGGCCTGGCTGCTCTGGGCGGCGCTGCTTGCGTCGGCCATCGGCGATGCCTTCCTCGCGGGCAAACCCGAGCGCTGGCTGCTGCCCGGCATGGCCGCGTTCTTCCTCGCGCACGTGTTCTACGTGATCTTGTTTTGGCAGATGGGACAGGGCGGCGCCGGCTGGCCGGTCAAGGTGGCGCAAGCCGCGCTGGTTCTCGGCGGCGCCGCGTACATCTTTTGGCTCTCGCCCTCACTCGGCAAGATGCGCCTGCCGGTGATTGCCTATGGCGCCGTCATCTTGATGATGGGCGCCGCAGCCCTCGATCTGCCGATCGCGAACTGGCTCGTTGCCCTCGGCGCATTGATGTTCATCGCCTCGGACGCGCTGCTCGCGAATGAACTGTTCCGCAGGCCGCCCGGCGAGGCCGCCCGGAAGTTGCCGTCGATAGCGTTGTGGTTCCTGTATTTCTTCGGCCAGGCCGCGATCACGCTCGGCGTGGTCGGATGGCCCGCCTAGAACGGCTTGTCGCCGTTCACAGTCGCGCGCCGCATGTGCCGGCGGTGGCCGGGATAATCGTTCAGCGCATAATGCCAGGTGCAGCGATTGTCCCACATCGTCACGTCGCCGGCCTGCCAGCGAACGCGGCAGGTGAAGCGTTCCTCGCGTGAGTGATTGAACAGGTAGTCCAGAAGCGGCTTGCTGTCCCGCGTGGACCAGCCAGCAAAGCGCAGCGTGAAAGCCGGGTTCACATAGAGGCCCTTTCGGCCCGTCTCGGGATGGGTGCGAACGACCGGGTGCTCATACTCGGGGGCCGATTCGACTTCCGCCGTATCCATCGATTTGCGCTTTTGGGCAGATGATCCGTGGACGCCGTATTCGCGAGCTGCCGAGTGTACCGCCTTCAGGCCGCCGAGTGTTTCCTTGAGGCCGGGCGACAGCGCATCATAAGCAGCCTGCTGGTCGGCAAACAGCGTGTCTCCGCCATAGGGCGGCAGTTCGATGGCGTGCAGGATCGAGCCGAGGGCAGGGGTCTCCTCAAAGCTCATGTCGGTGTGCCAGCCGCCACCGAAGTTCACCTTGTCCTCTTTCTCCTTGATGATCTCCAGGAGTTCCGGATGGCCCTTCATCCCCTTCACATAGGGGTGGATGTTCAGCGTGCCGAAGCGGCGCGCGAACGCCTTGTGTTGATCGGGCTCAAGGGTCTTCTGGCCCCGCATCACGATCACCTTGTGATCAATGAAGGCTTGATGGACCCGGTCGAATTCGGCGTTCGTAAGTCCCGACTGCAGGTCGAGGCCAAAGATTTCAGCGCCCAGCGTGCCGGACAGGGGAAGGATTTCAAGGCTCATGCGGCGATAGAACCATCCGTCAGCCTACGGCGCAAGGCGGCCGTGGGTTTAGAGAATCTGCAACTTCGCGGCACTGCACAATGCTTGCGGTCCCTGCATTGAAGAATGTCACTGGCGAATTGCGCCGGGATGTGCCATTGCAACGGCGGGCCAGGCGCCCCCAACGGCGCCCAGCCTATCTGTGAGGATAGGAGTAAAACAGATGAACGTGACCACCGCCAAGCCGGTCGTGCGCCCGGCGTGCCCGCATTTTTCTTCGGGCCCCACCGCCAAGTATCCCGGATTTTCGCTTCAGAACCTCGAGACGGCCGCCCTCGGCCGTTCGCACCGTTCGGGCGACGCCAAGAAAAAACTCAAAGCCGCGATTGACCGCACCAAGAAAATCCTTGGCCTGCCCGAGGGTTACCGCGTGGCCATCGTGCCGGCGTCTGATACCGGCGCGGTCGAGATGTGCATGTGGTCGATGCTCGGCGCAAAGCCTGTCGACGTATTCGCCTGGGAAAGCTTCGGCTCAGACTGGGTGACGGACGCGACGAAGCAGCTGAAGCTCGCCGACTGCAAGACCTACACGGCTGATTACGGCGACCTGCCGGACTTCTCGAAAGCCCGCGATGATGCCGACATCATCTTCACCTGGAACGGCACCACGTCCGGCGTTCGCGTGAAGAATGCCGACTGGATCAAGCCGAACGCGGACCGTGTCGTGATCTGCGACGCAACCTCTGCGGCGTTCAGCCAGGACATCGCCTGGGAAAAGCTCGATGTGATCACGTATAGCTGGCAGAAATGCCTCGGCGGTGAAGCCGCGCACGGGATGCTCATCCTGTCGCCAAACGCCGTGCGCCGCCTCGAAAGCTACACGCCGGACCGCGCTTTGCCGAAACTGTTCCGCATGACCAAAGGCGGCAAACTGGACGAAGAGTTGTTCGAAGGCGCGACCATCAACACGCCGTCGATGATGTGCGTCGAAGACTACCTGAAAGCGCTCGACTGGGCGGAAGGTCTCGGCGGTTGGACGAAGGTGAAGGCGCGTTCGGATGAAAGTCTCCGTATCCTGACGGAATGGGAAAAGAAGACCGACTGGGTCCAGTTCCTCTGCGCCGACGAAAATGTCCGGTCGAATACAGGCGTGACGTTCAAGATTGTCGATCCCCGGGTCGCCAAACTCGATGAGGCCGGTCAGCGCGACTTCATCAAGAAGTTCATCAAGCGTCTCGAAACGGAGAACGCCTGCTTCGACGCCGCCGGCTATGCCAAGGCGCCTCCCGGTCTGCGTATCTGGTGCGGCGGCTCTGTGGAGCCATCCGACGTGCAGAAGCTGCTTCCCTGGCTCGACTGGGCCTTCCACGAGGAAGCGGCAAAGCTCTAGGAGCCCAAGGGCTTCGGGCCGCTGCCTTGCAGTCGCCCGAGGCCGGGACGCTCGCGATGATCGTGCTCAGACCCGCAACCCTCGATGACGTACCGCTTCTGGATCTTTGGGATCTGGAACCGGACGTTATCTCGGCCACGTCCGATGATCCGGATGCCCCCAAGGCGTTCGGTGACACTTACTGGCCTGATGAACTGGCGCTCGTCCGCCACGATTACCAGTACTTCATCGCCGAGCTGGACGGACGACCCATCGCAGGTCTTCAGATCATCGATCCGCATACGGAGCCTACGCAGTACTGGGGCAAGGTGGAGTCCCATCTGCGTGCCATTGATATCTGGATCGGCAGCGCTGCCGATCGCGGGCAGGGGTTCGGCAGGGAGGCCATGCGGCTCGCCATCGAGGCCTGCTTCCGGGACCCGGATGTCAGGGCCATCATTATCGATCCGCTCGTGTCGAATACGCGGGCGCACACTTTCTACCAACGTCTCGGTTTCCGGCCGGAAGGCATTCGGGAACTGGGTGAAGACGACGATGTCTGCCTGGTCCACCGCCTGATGCGGGAAGACTGGCGTAAAATTTTTCCCGGAGAATGAAACAACATGCCTAAAGTCCTCATCGGAGACACGCTCTCCCCCGCCGCCGTCGAAATCTTCAAGGCCCGCGGCATCGAAACCGACATCAAGGTTGGTCTGTCCAAGGAAGATCTGATCAAGATCATCCCGCAGTATGACGGGCTCGCCGTGCGCTCGGCTTGCAAGCCGGACGCGGACGTGATCGCGGCCGCCACCAACCTCAAGGTCATCGGTCGCGCCGGGATCGGCGTGGACAATATCGACATCAAGGCGGCCACCGCGAAAGGCGTCGTCGTGATGAACACGCCGTTCGGTAACGCGATCACTACAGCCGAACATGCTATCGCCATGATGTTCGCCGCGGCCCGGCAGATCCCGGCGGCCAACAACGACACGCAGGCCGGCAAATGGCCGAAATCCGGCTATATGGGCCTCGAAGTGTCGTACAAGACGCTGGGCCTGATCGGTTGCGGCAACATCGGCAGCCGCGTGGCTGAGCGCGCCATCGGCCTCAAGATGCGGGTCGTCGCTTATGACCCCTTCCTCACCGAGGAACGCGCCGTGGAACTCGGCGTCGAGAAGGTCGAGCTCGACGCGCTTCTCGCCCGCGCCGACGTGATCACGCTGCACGTTCCGCTCACGGAGCAGACGAAGAATGTCCTGTCCCGCGAAGCGCTCGAGAAAACCAAGAAAGGCCTGATCCTCGTCAACTGCGCGCGCGGCGGTCTTGTTGATGAAGCCGCCGTCCGCGACCTGCTGGAAAGCGGCCACCTTGCCGGCGCCGCCTTCGATGTGTTCGCTGTCGAACCCGCCAAGGAAAATGTGCTGTTCGGCGCGAAGAACTTCGTGGCCACGCCTCATCTCGGCGCCGCCACGGTCGAAGCCCAGGAGAACGTCGCCCTGCAGGTGGCCGAGCAGATGGCCGACTATATCCTGACGGGCGCCGTCACTAACGCGCTCAACATGCCATCGGTCACCGCAGAGGAAGCGCCGCGCCTGAAGCCGTTCGCCGTCCTCGCCGAGAAGCTCGGTTCGTTCGCCGGTCAAATCTCAGATTACGGATATGATGAAGTCGTCATCGAGTATGAAGGCGAGGTCTCGCATCTGAACCACAAGCCGCTCACCGCCGCGCTCCTGTCCGGGCTGCTGCGTGCCTCGCGCGGCGACGTCAACATGGTCTCCGCTCCGGCGATCCTCGCCGAAAGCGGCGTCAAGCTGACCGAGACGAAGACCGAGACCAGCCCGGTCTATGATAGCCTCATCCGCATCAAGGTGAAAACCAAAGCGACCAAAAACTCGCCCGAAGGCGGCTGGCGCACACTCGCCGGTGCTCTGATCGGCGGCAAGCCGCGCATCGTCGAAGTGAAAGGCATGGCGCTGGAGGGCGATTTTTCGCCGGTCACGCTCTACGTCAACAATATCGACAAGCCCGGCTTCATCGGGGCCCTCGGCCAGATGCTGGGCGAAGCCAAGGTGAACATCGCCACCTTCCACCTCGGCCGCCAGGCCGCCGGCGGTGAAGCGATTGCGCTGGTCGGAATCGACTCGATGCCGCCGGCAGGCGTGATCGAGAAACTCGACGCCCTGCCGCAGGTGCGCTACGCAAAAGTCCTAAGCTTTTGAAGGTATTGGGGCGTGACGTGACGGTCACGCCCCAGGTTTTCCCGGGCTCTGTGTGAATCCCGGCGCTTGACGCCTCAAGGGCGGAAGCGCGAAGCCTTCGCAAAGAGTATCATGAAGGAAGCATCATGCGCTATTTTGCAACGTGTCTTGTGCTCGCGGTCTTGCCGGCGATGGCCGCCTCTGCCGGCGTCGTGAAGGAAGTCCGGCTCGGCGTGACGGACCACAATATCTGCGTCATCGACTGCGACAACGCCGACAAGGAAGCGGGTCCAAACGTCAATGGCGAGCTCGTGTTCGCCTCGCCGGACGTCCTTGATATCGTCTGGAGCCCGCGTCCCTACGTGATGGCGAGCGTCAACACGGCGGGCAATACCAGCTTCGGCGGGGCAGGACTCTTGTGGAACTGGGACTTTGCCGAAGGCTGGTCGCTCGAGCCCGGCGTGGGGTATGTCATCCATGACGGTGAGCTCACCTTCCCGTTCCCGCAGGGCGATCCCCGCAACGATCCCGTTTCGGCAGAAACCGTGTTCTTCGGCTCGCGCGACCTGTTCCGCACGAGCCTCGCCCTCAATCGCGATTTCACCGACAAATGGGGCGCCCAGCTGATGTATGAGCATCTTAGCCACGGACAGATCCTCGGGTCGGGCCGCAACCAGGGCATCGACAATGCCGGTGTCCGCGTCATTTACCGCCTCGGCGAGTAAACGCCGGGCCCGCGCATCTTCCCCTTGCTTTTGCAGGCCAATTCCTGCCCTTGTCGCCGCGGTTGTGAACGGAGCATGTCATGGCAGGAGTCGTCGTCGTCGGCGCCCAGTGGGGCGATGAAGGCAAGGGCAAGATCGTCGACTGGCTGTCGGCCCGTGCCGACGTGGTCGTGCGCTTCCAGGGTGGGCACAATGCCGGCCACACGCTCGTCATTGACGGCAAGATCTTCAAGCTCGCGCTCCTTCCGTCCGGCCTCGTGCGGGGCGGCAAGCTGTCGGTTATCGGGAACGGCGTTGTCGTCGACCCCTGGCACCTGCTGACTGAAATCGAAGGCATCCGCGCGCAAGACGTGGAAGTCTCGCCGGCCAGCCTCGTCCTCGCGGACAACGCCTCCCTGATCCTGCCTTGGCACAAGGACATAGACGCGGCGCGGGAAGGGGCCCTCGGCGCCGCCCAGATCGGCACCACCAAGCGCGGCATCGGACCGGCCTATGAAGACCGTGTCGGCCGCCGTGCCATCCGGGTTGCAGACCTCGCCGACCCCGCGGCCCTCGACATGAAGATCGAGCGCCTGCTTGCCCACCACCGCCCGCTGCGCATCGGCCTCGACCTGCCGGAGCCGGACGGCGCGGCGCTGAAGGCCGAGCTCCTGAAGATCGCGCCGCAAGTGCTCGCCTATGCCCAGCCGGTCTGGAAACTGCTCGACGAGCAGGTCCGCAAGGGCCGCCGGATCCTCTTCGAAGGCGCGCAGGGCGTGATGCTCGACGTCGATCACGGCACCTATCCCTTCGTCACCTCGTCCAGCGTCGTGGCCGGCAATGCCAGCGCGGGCTCCGGCGTCGGCCCCGGCGCCATCTCCTACGTTCTCGGCCTCGCCAAGGCCTACACCACGCGTGTCGGCGCCGGTCCGTTCCCGACCGAGCAGGCCAACGAGATTGGCCAGCGACTCGGCACCGTCGGCCATGAGTTCGGCACCAACACGGGCCGCCCGCGCCGGTGTGGCTGGTTCGACTCCGTAATGGTCCGCCAGGCCTGCGCGACCTCCGGCGTCGGCGGCCTCGCGCTCACCAAGCTCGACGTGCTGGACGGCTTCGAGGAGATCAAGGTGTGCGTTGCCTACAAGCTGAACGGCAAGACCATCGACTATTACCCGGCTGGTCTCACGGATCAGGCGGCGGTCGAACCGGTCTACGAAACGCTCAAGGGCTGGAGCGGCTCAACCCGCGGCGCGCGCAGCTGGGCGAACCTGCCGCCTGAAGCGGTTGTCTATGTCCGCCGCCTCGAAGAACTCGTCGGCAAGCCCTGCGCGCTGGTCTCCACCTCGCCGGAACGCGAGGACGTCATCCTGATGCGCGATCCGTTCGAGGGCTGAGCTAGCGCCGTCGAAACGCTACTCAGCCTCTGGCGGATGAGCAGCCTTCCAGTCCATCGCCATGCGTACCCGGCGTTCGACTGAGGGATGCGAATAGAACAGGAATTCCTCAACCGGGTGCGGGCGCGGATTGCGATACTCCGCCGTTTTGACAAGAGCAGTGGCCAGCGCATCCGGCAGGTTCACGTGCGTGAGTGAATACTGGTCCGCTTCGGTCTCTTCCATCCGGATCAGCGTATTGCTCACCGGCTCGCTGAGCGTGAACAGCGCCGACATGATGAACAGGAGCACCGGCAAGCCGGAGGCGATTGCGATGTCCCGGTTCGCGCCGAAGAGTCCGGCAACCATCGGAAACAGCCGGTCAGCGAGGAAGAAGAACACCATCGCCAACACGGACAACGTGATCACCGCGCGCCAGACATGCCCAAGCACGTAGTGCCCAATTTCATGACCCGTGACGGCCTTCACTTCATCGAGCGAAGCCTGTCCGATCGCGACATCCGAAATCGCGATCCGCGCCGAGGAGCCGAGACCTGACACATTGGCCGTAAAGTTGTTCGACTGGCGCGAGCCATCGAACATGAACAGCCGGTCCTCGGCGATGCCGGCCTCGCGCGCCATGTCCGTCAGCGCTGCGCGAACCTCGCCTTCGGGCACCGGCTCATAGGAGTTGAACAAGGGCTCTATGAAGATCGGCGAGAGAAGCAGCATCACGGTTATGGCAACGACCGTGAGCCCTCCCGACCAAAGCCACCAGAGCCGTCCCGTCCGGCGGATCAGCCAGTAGACTGCGGTGAAGAACAATGCGCCGAGCACCGCCGACAGGGCAATTTCGATTGCGCCTTGCGACAGGAAATCACTGACCGGCTGGTCCGTCCGGCCGAATTCCTTTTCCCGCCACCAGTCCGCGTAAAGTGACCAGGGCAGGTTGAGCAGGGCCGACACGAAGAAGTAGACGAGACCGACAAGCAGCACCTTGACCGACTTGCGCTTGTCCTGAAACCGGCTTTCGATTCCGGTCAGAAGGCCGGACCGGGTGATCGCGAGCGTTACAAGGGCGGAGACAATCAATGCGCCGAGCAGGAGCCAGTGGTTGCCCGTGGTGTAGTCGGCGGCCTTTGCGAGCGCTTCCGGTCCGAGCCCGTCGATGTACGCGCGAGTTGCGTCTTCTGCATTGAACGACATACCAAGGGCCCTCCAGCTTATCGAAAAACGATAAGATGTTCCCGGCGCTTTTGCAAGCGGTTCTTTGCCGAAACTCCAGGCGGTGTCTCGCCGCCATGCCGTTCTACCTGTCAGAGGCAGATCAGCTCACCCGTTCAACCATCATGTGCTTGATCTTGGCGATGGCCTGGGCCGGGTTCAGCCCCTTCGGGCAGACCTGCGCGCAGTTCATGATCGTGTGACAGCGGTAGAGCTTGAACGGATCTTCCAGGTCATCGAGCCGCTCGCCCGTCGCTTCATCGCGGCTGTCGATCAGCCAGCGGTAAGCCTGCAGCAGGGCGGCGGGGCCGAGATACTTGTCGCCGTTCCACCAGTAGGACGGGCAGGAGGTCGAGCACGAGGCGCACAGGATGCACTCATAGAGGCCATCGAGCTGCGCGCGGTCTTCTTCGGACTGGCGCCACTCTTTCTCCGGGGTCGGACTATCGGTCTTGAGGAACGGCTGCACATAGGCGTGCTGCGCGTAGAAGTTCGTCAGGTCCGGGATCAGGTCGCGGATCACCGGCAGGTGCGGCAGCGGGCTGATCGAAATCACGCCGCCCGGCAGCTCGTCAAAGCCCTTGGTGCAGGCAATCGTGTTGCGGCCGGCAATGTTCATCGCGCACGAACCACAAACGCCCTCGCGGCAGGAGCGGCGGAAGGCCAGCGTCGGATCAATCGTGTTCTTGATGTAGAACAATACGTCGAGGATCATCGTCCCCGCCTTGTCCATATCCACCCAGTAGGTGTCCCAGCGCGGATTGCCCTTCTCTTCGGGGCTGTAGCGATAGATGCGGAACTCGCGCAGGTTCTTGGCGCCCTGCGGCTTCGGCCAGGTCTTGCCCTTTTGCACTTTGGAGTTCTGGGGGAGGGTAAGCTGAACCATGATCTTGTCCTGGAAACCTGGGTGTTAGACGGGGCGGCGGCGGGCGGTGATCACCGCGCCGTCCGTGATGCTGAATCCGAAGCCATAGCCGCCCTGGTTGATGGCGCCTTTTTCCGAATGTCCGCTCACGGAGGGAAGTATCGAAATCACGTCATAGCCTTCTTCATGCAGCGTATTGCAGGCAGTCTCTATCCCGGCGGCGAGTTCAGCGATGTCGGCCTGATGCGGCTCGTCCACCAGTTTCGTGCCTCGACCGAGAAACTTCTTCTCTTCTCTCTTCTGCCTTCCGGCGCGCACCCAGACGGATTTGTATTCACTCATCCCGCCCTCCGCGCCCGAAGGCCAAACCCCTCAGTACACCCGCGCTTTCGGCTCGATATAAGCGATGTCGTTTGACAGCGTGTACTCGTGCACCGGGCGGTAATCGATCTTCACCTTGCCGGCTGTGTCGACCCAGGCGAGCGTGTGCTTCATCCAGGTCTCGTCATTTCGGTTGGAGAAGTCCTCGCGCGCATGTGCGCCGCGGCTTTCCTCGCGGTTGGCAGCCGAGTTCACGGTCACCGCCGCCTGGCAGATCAGGTTGTCGAATTCCAGCGCCTCGATCAGGTCCGTGTTCCAGATCATGCCGCGATCCTTGACGTCGATGCCCGGCAGACGGGAGTAGATTTCCTCGACCGCTTCCACGCCGTCCTTGAGCACGGAGCCCGTGCGGAACACGGCGCAGTTGGACTGCATCGCTTTCTGCATCTCGAGGCGCAGCTTGGCGACCGGCTCATTGCCACTCGCATTGCGCATCTTGTCGAAGCGGGCGAGGTGCGCTTCGGTGGCTTTGCTGGGCAGTTCGGGCTGGCGCGCATTCGCCTCGGTGGTCGCCCCGCAGCGCAGTCCGGCGGCGCGGCCAAACACGACAAGGTCGATCAGCGAGTTCGAGCCGAGGCGGTTCGCTCCGTGCACGGACACACAAGCCGCTTCGCCCACGGCCATCAGTCCGGGTACGACCGAATCCGGGTTGCCGTTCTTCTTGGTCAGCACTTCGCCGTGATAGTTCGTCGGGATGCCGCCCATGTTGTAGTGCACCGTCGGCAGAACCGGGATCGGCTCCTTCGTCACGTCCACGCCGGCAAAGATCTTCGCGGTCTCGGAAATGCCGGGCAGGCGGGCGTGCAGCGTCTCGGGCGAGAGGTGGTTGAGGTGGAGATAGATGTGGTCCTTCTCCGGGCCCACGCCGCGTCCCTCGCGGATTTCCATCGTCATCGCGCGGCTCACCACATCGCGTGAGGCAAGGTCCTTCGCCGACGGCGCATAGCGCTCCATGAAGCGCTCGCCCTCGGAGTTT
The DNA here is from genome assembly GCA_027482995.1 of Hyphomonadaceae bacterium. Classification (GTDB taxonomy): domain Bacteria; phylum Pseudomonadota; class Alphaproteobacteria; order Caulobacterales; family Hyphomonadaceae; genus Hyphomonas. The sequence goes on from JAIXVM010000127.1 coordinate 16,367, forward strand.
GTCAGGTAGCCGCCTTCGCCGCGCGCGCCTTCGGTCACGAGACAACCCGAGCCATAGATGCCGGTCGGGTGGAACTGCACGAACTCCATATCCTGCAGCGGCAGGCCGGCGCGCAGCACCATGGCATTGCCGGCGCCGGTGCACGTGTGCGCCGAGGTGCAGGAGAAATAGGCGCGGCCATAGCCGCCGGTCGCGAGGATCGTTTTCTGCGCGCGGAAGCGGTGCAGCGTGCCGTCATCCAGCTTCCAGGCAGTCACGCCCCGGCAGGCGCCGTCCTCGTCCATGATCAGGTCGAGCGCGAAATACTCGATGAAGAATTCGGTCTCGTTGCGCAGCGCCTGGCCATAGAGGGTGTGCAGCATGGCGTGGCCGGTGCGGTCCGCGGCGGCGCAGGTGCGCTGCACGGGGCCCTTGCCATATTCGCGGGTCATCCCGCCGAAGGCGCGCTGGTAGATCTTGCCTTCCTCGGTACGCGAGAAGGGCATGCCCCAGTGCTCAAGCTCGTAAACGGCAGCCGGCGCTTCGCGGCAGAGGTATTCGATCGCGTCCTGGTCGCCGAGCCAGTCGGAACCCTTGACCGTGTCATACATATGCCAGCGCCAGTCATCCTGGCTCATGTTGCCCAGTGACGCCGCGATGCCGCCTTGCGCAGCCACCGTGTGCGAGCGCGTCGGGAACACCTTGGTGATGCACGCGGTGCGAAGGCCCGCTTGTGCAGCGCCGAGCGCGGCGCGAAGGCCGGAGCCGCCCGCGCCAACGACGACGACATCAAAGGTGTGGTCGGTCCAGGTATAGCTCGTCATCTGTCGCCCTAACTCTCGAAACCTGTTTCAGCCGGCCCAGACCCTGATCACCGACATTACCACGGCCACGAAGAGGCCAGCAGCGAAAAAGGTGTTCAGGATCAACAGCGCGGCACGTGTGCCTGTCTTGCCAATGTAGTCTTCGATCACGGCCTGCATACCGAGACGCATGTGGTAGAAGGCCGCGCCGGCGGTCAGCACGAGCAGCGTCGCGTTCAGGGGCGAGCCGACCCAGGCGAGCGCGTCGGCATATCCGCCCAGGGCCGCGCTCATGATCGAGAACAGGAACCAGGGCACCAGAACGATCAGCGCAAGCGCCGAAACGCGCTGGCGGATGTGATGGCTGGTGCCGGTCTTGGAAGCGCCGAGGCCGCGGGTCGTCTTGGCAGGGGTCACGAAGGGGCTGTTGGACATCTCTTGCGGGCCTAGGACAGCACGGCCGCAGCCATCAGCGCAACAGCGCCAACGATCGCAAACGCATAGTTGAAGATGGAGATCTGGCTGGCGACCTTCGGCGAGAAGCCGAGGCCGGGGCCATCCCAGACGAGGTGACGGATGCCATTGGCAAAGTGATAGAGGATCGCCACGGCCCACAGGAAGAGAATCAGCTGGCCGGGGATCGAGAAGGCGACCATCTCCACCACCGCGTAGGCGTCAGGTCCGCTCGCCAGCGCGACCAGCCAGGCGGTGATCAGCAGCGTGCCGAAATAGAGGCCCACGCCCGTGATGCGGTGGGTGATCGAGGCCAGCATGGTGGCGTGGAAACGCCAGACTTGCAGGTGGGGGGAAAGTGGCCGCGAATCAGCCTTCGGGGTGCCGGACATGAGGCGGTTCCTTGCCTGCCGTGAAAAGGAGGTTGGCTCTGCCTTCTAGGCGCCTCTATGGTCGTGTCAACGCAAGGCCGGACGGGAGCGACATTATGAAACTGACAGTGGTGGCGGCCTGCTTCCTGATGCTCGCTGCCGAAGCCGCCGCTGACCCCCTCGATCCGCTGATCGAGGCCTATGAGGCCTTCGTCCGGGAAGGCGATCCCAGCGAAGCCGCGCGCGCCGAAGGTGCAGCCCCCGTGAGTTGGGGCGCTGTCCGGCCGTCGGACATCGCGTCCCGGGCCGCTGAAGCGCAGGCACTGCTGGCACAAATCGAGGCCTCCGGCACCGCGCGGACGGTGGACGCGGCGATCCTGAAGCGCCTGCTGACCGAGGACATCCGCAGCCACGAACTCGACAGCGCCCGTATTCCGTTCACCGGTGACTGGGGCTTCCAGGCCGCGCCCGTCTTCGCGGCGCTCCGCCTGCGCCTTGGCAATGAGGCCGAAGCCGAAGCCTGGGTTCAGAGGCTGAACGATGTACCCCGGTATTTCGCCGAAAACCGCATCAACATGGCCCGCGGCATCACCACTCGTTGGACGGCCAACACTGATCCCCTCGCCACCACCCGCCAGCAGATCGCCGCCCAGATCGTCGAAGACCCGGCAAAGAGCGAACTGTACGCACCGTTCCTCTCACTGCCCGATACGATCCCGCCCAAAACGGCGAAACGCCTGAAGGCGGAAGGTCTCGCCGCCACCGCCCGGGCGATTGACGCCTACCGCGACACCGCCCGGTTCATCGATCTCGCCTATGCTCCGGCCGCCCGCAAACAGGCAGGCATCGCGGGCCTGCCCGGCGGGCGCGAAGCCTATGCCGCCGCCGTTGACGCGCACACTGCCGGCGCCGGTTATAGCCCCGAAGAGATTCACGAGATCGGCCTCTCGGAAGTCGACCGCATCCGCGCGGAGATGGGCAAAGTGATGGTTGAAGCGGGCTTCACCGGCACCTTTGCCGAGTTCCAGGCCTACCTGCGCACCGATCCGAAATTCTATGCGCAGACCGATGTCGAGCTGATGGGTAAAGCCAGGGAAATCACAGGCCGCATCGATCAGATCCTTCCGCTTTGGTTCAACACCCTGCCGAAGCTCGGCTACACGGTTGATCCCGTCCCTCTGTCGATTGCGCCCGGCTACACCACAGGGCGCTACTCCCAGGGCGATCCAGCCGAAGGCCGGCTTGGCAGTTATCTCGTCAACACCTACGCCCTCGAGCAGCGTCCACTTTACGAACTACCTGCCCTCTCGGCCCACGAATCCGTCCCTGGCCACCACTTGCAGATCGCGCTGGCGCAGGAAATGTCGGATCAACCGCGCTTCCGGCAGGAATACTACGCCACCGCTTTCGGCGAAGGCTGGGGCCTTTATGCCGAGCGCATCGCGGGCGAGGCGGGCATCTACCAGACGCCTTACGAGCGCTTCGGCGCGCTGTCCTATGAAATGTGGCGCGCCTGCCGCCTCGTCGCCGATACCGGCCTGCACTGGTACGGCTGGACGCGCGCAGAGGCCGAAGCCTGCTTCATCGAGAATTCCGCGCTCTCACCCCTGAACATCAAGACCGAAGTGACCCGCTATATCGGCTGGCCGGGCCAGGCCACCGCCTACAAGATCGGCGAACTCAAGATCCGCTCCCTTCGCGCCGAAGCCGAAGCCGCCCTTGGCGACCGGTTCGATATCCGCGAATTCCACGATGTCGTGCTCGGCCAGGGCGCCGTGCCGCTCGATGTGCTGGACGCCCAGGTAAAGGCCTGGATTGCGTCTTTCCAATAACTTCCAAATCTGAGGTTTTCATGCGGTCGCCTGTTGCAGCTCTGACTTTCATTCTCCTGACCGCCTGCGCCACGCCCGAGCGTTTGCCGGAAGCAGCCGCGCCGGCACCTTTGGCCACCGACGCCGAGATCGACGCCGCAATCGCCGCGCCAGTGACCGGTTTCGCGGCCAACATGCGCTGGAACGAACCGGCCGCCCCGTTCACCGTGATCGGAAACATCCACTATGTCGGCACGGAAACCGTCAGCGCCTGGCTGATCACGACGCCCGAAGGGCATGTCCTGATCGACGGGATCGTTCCCCAATCCCCGCCCCTGATCCTGGAAAACATCCGCACGCTCGGGTTCAAGCCGGAGGACGTGAAGTTTCTCCTCAACTCGCACGCCCACATTGATCACGCGGGCGGTCTCGCGGCGCTGCAGCGCGCCACCGGCGCCGTGATGGTCGCGAGCGCTGCGGACAAGCCCTTCCTCGAAGCGGGAGATATCGGCTTTGGTCCGACGGGTGGCATCAAGTTCCCGCCAGTCCGGGTTGACAGTCTGATCGCCGATGGCGGCACCGTCTCGCTCGGCGGCGTCACGCTGACCGCGCACCTGACACCCGGCCACAGCCCGGGTTGCACGTCGTGGACCTTGCCGGTCACCGGCGCAGATGGCGCCGCCCACACCGCCTTTCTGCATTGCAGCGCCACCGTTGCCGGCCAGAAACTGGTACCGGAATCCTATCCCGGCATGGTGGCTGACTTCCGCGCCACCTTCGAAAAAGTCCGCCTGATCCAGGCCGATGTGTTCCTCGCCAATCACGACAATTTCTTCGGCCTGAAGGAAAAGCGCGAACGCCTGCTCGCCGGCGATGCCAATGCCTTCGTCGATCCGGAAGAACTCCAGGCTTTCAACATCGAGATGGAAAAGGCCTTCGAGACGCGGCTCGCCATGGAAGAGGACATGGCTCGCTGACACCCCGGCGCACCTTGCTCTTTGACCCCGCCCGCGCCACATGTGCCGCCCATGCTCCGCTTCTTTGAACGCCGTATCGATCCGTTTCCGGAGACCCGCCCCGGCGTGCCGCCGAAGGGCCTTCGTGCCTTCGTGTGGCACTATATCCAGGACGCGGCGCCCTGGCTGATCGCCATGTCGGTGTTCACCGCCTTGATCGCCATGGGCGAAGTGGCCCTGTTCGGATTCCTCGGCGGCATTGTCGACTGGCTCTCCACCGCCGAACGCGAAGGCTTCTTCGAGCGGGAAGGGGGCCGGCTCGCCCTGATGGCCGGCATCCTCGTCATCGGCCTGCCGCTCGCCACCCTCGCGCAGGCGCTGATCGTCTATCAGGGCCTTATGGGCAACGTGCCGATGAGCGCGCGCTGGCGCATGCACCGTCAGATGCTCGGCCAGTCGATGGGCTTCTTCGGCAACGAGTTCGCCGGCCGCGTCGCAACGAAAGTCATGCAGACGGCGCTGTCGGTGCGCGAAGTCGTGATGAAGATCCTCGACGTCTTCGTCTTCGTCATCGTCTACTTCCTGTCATCCCTCGCGCTGATTGCGACGGCCGACTGGCGCCTCGCGCTGCCGCT
>JAIXVM010000256.1 GCA_027482995.1 Hyphomonadaceae bacterium
CGCCGGCGTCGTCTCCGAGATCAAGAAGTAAGACAACAGTCCATAAACCGTCCCAAACTTATGGACGGGTTATGGACGGCAAAACGACCCAAAGGCCGCCCCGAAACGGGCGGCCTTTTCTATGGTTTTTGGCCAAAACTGCAGGCGACACATTTCCGTTGCAGATTCCCCCTTAACGGCTGTTGACGCATCCGATTCTCTCAACTAGAAGCCCCACTTCGCCGGGATGGCTGCGCTTTGAACAGCGAACGCTCCCTCGAAACTGACAATTTAACCCTACCGAAGCCCCCGGGCCGCTCGAAGCTGACGAGCTGCGCGCCCAGGGCCTAAGTGTTTTGCGCGGACGGAAGCGAGATGGAAAAACAAAATATCCGGATCAGGCTGAAAGCCTTCGATCACCGCGCGCTCGACATGTCGGCGAAGGAAATCGTGAACACGGCAAAGCGCACCGGCGCGGAAGTCCGCGGCCCGATCCCTCTGCCGACGCGCATCGAGCGCTTCACGGTCATCCGGTCGCCACACATCGACAAGGCCTCGCGTGACCAGTTCGAAATCCGCACGCACACGCGCATTCTCGATATCGTCGACCCGACCCCGCAGACCGTGGACGCGCTGATGAAGCTCGACCTGTCCTCCGGCGTCGGCATTGAAATCAAACTTGAGGGAGGCCGCTCGTGACCTTGCCTGCACCCCGCACGGGCGTTCTTGCCCGTAAAGTCGGCATGACTCGCATCTTCGACCAGGATGGCCGCCACGTTCCGGTGACCGTTCTGTCGCTCGAAGGCTGCCAGGTTGTCGGCGTCCGCACTGAGGAAGTGCGCACTGTGAAAACCAAGAAGGGCGGGGAAGTCACCCGCACCGACGGCTACAAGGCCGTGATCCTTGGCGCCGGTGACAAGAAAGCCAAGCGCACCGTGAAAGCGCTGCGCGGCCAGTTCGCCAAGGCGGGCGTTGCCCCGAAAGCGAAACTCAAAGAATTCCGCGTCAGCGGCGACCTTCCGGAAGTCGGCTCGACAGTTCTCGCTGACCACTTCGTTGAAGGTCAGAAGGTGGACGTCACCGCCAACACGATCGGTAAGGGTTTCGCCGGCGCCATGAAGCGCTGGAACTTCGGCGGCCTTCGCGCCACGCACGGCGTGTCTCTCTCGCACCGCTCGCATGGTTCGACCGGTATGCGTCAGGACCCGGGCCGTGTTTTCAAAAACAAGAAAATGGCCGGTCACATGGGTGACGAGCGCGTCACCACGCAGAACCTGACGGTTGTGCGCACCGACGTTGAGCGCGGTCTCATCCTGGTCAAGGGCGCTGTCCCGGGCCACGACGGCACGTTCGTTGAAATCCGCGACGCCGTGAAAAAAGCGCTGCCTGAGTCGGCTCCGAAAGCCGGCTCGTTCAAGGCGCCTGAAAAGCTGACCGCCGGGGGTGAAGGCTAATGGAACTTTCTGTCAAAACCCTCGCCGGCAAAGCCGCCGGCAAGATCGAGCTCGACGACGCGATTTTCGGCATTGACGAAATCCGCGGCGACATCCTGCAGCGCACCGTTCGCTGGCAGCTCGCCCGCCGTCAGGCTGGTACGCACAAGGCAAAGTCGCGTTCGGAAGTGAACCGCACGACGAAAAAGTCGATCAAGCAAAAAGGGTCGGGCGGCGCCCGCCACGGCTCGCGCAACGCACCGATCTTCGTCGGCGGCGGTGCAGCCCACGGCCCGCGCGTTCGCAGCCATGCGCATGACCTGCCAAAGAAGATCCGCAAGATGGCACTCGCCCATGCGCTGTCTTCGAAAGCCAAGGACAGCAACATCCTCGTCATCGACAAGGCGGAGATGGATGCCGGCAAGACCAAGGACCTGGTTGCGGCCTTCAAAGGTCTCGGCATCGAGAACGCCCTGATCATTTCGGGCGCCAGCGTGAACAAGAACTTCGCCCGCGCCGCGCGCAACATTCCGAACATCGACGTGCTGCCGGTTGCCGGCCTGAACGTCTATGACATCCTGCGCCGCCACACGCTGGTCATCACCAAGGAAGCCGCTGAGGGCATTCAAGCCCGCTTCGACGGCGTTCAAGACGGGGAGGCCGAATAATGGCCGATATCAAGCCGCACCACTATGACGTGATCCGCCGTCCACTGATCACCGAGAAATCGACGCTCGTCGCCGAGCAGAACAAGATCGTGTTCGAAGTCGCGCCGACGGCCGACAAGGCCGCGATCAAGGAAGCTGTCGAAGCCCTGTTCAAGGTCAAGGTCACGAAAGTGAACACCCTGACCCAGAAGGGCAAGGTCAAGCGCTTCCGCGGTTTCCTCGGCCGCCGCTCGGACGTGAAAAAAGCGATCGTCACGCTGGCCGAAGGCCAGTCCGTCGACATCTCGACGGGCCTCTAAGGGAGAAGGACGAAGCACATGGCACTGAAGACATTCAACCCGACCTCTCCCGGCCGCCGCCAGCTCGTGCTGGTGGACCGCTCCGCCCTGCACAAGGGCGACCCGGTCAAGTCGCTGACGGAAGGCCTTCACAAGAAGGGCGGCCGCAACAATCAGGGCCGCATCACCGTCCGCCACCAGGGCGGCGGCGCGAAGCGCCTCTATCGCAAGGTCGATTTCAAGCGCAGCCGCTGGGATATCCCGGCTGTTGTCGAGCGTCTGGAATATGACCCGAACCGCACCGCCTTCATCGCCCTGATCAAGTATCAGGATGGCGAGCTGTCCTACATCATCGCGCCGCAGCGCCTTGAAGTCGGCGACACCGTGATCACGTCGGCCACCGCCGACATCAAGCCGGGCAACACCCTGCCGCTGAAATCGATCCCGGTCGGCACGATCATCCACAACATCGAGCTGAAGCCCCAGAAGGGCGCGCAGATGGTCCGCTCCGCCGGCACCTACGCGCAGCTCGTCGGCCGCGAATCCGGCTACGCGCAGATCAAGCTGGCCTCGGGCGAGCTTCGCAAGGTTCAGGATACCTGCCTTGCCACGATCGGCGCCGTGTCGAACCCGGACAAGATGAACGAAGTCAGCTCCAAGGCTGGCCGTACCCGCAACCAGGGTGTCCGCCCGACCGTTCGCGGCGTCGTCATGAACCCGGTCGACCACCCGCACGGCGGCGGCGAGGGCAAGTCCTCAGGCGGCCGTCACCCGGTCACCCCGTGGGGCAAGAAAACCCGCGGTCCGAAGACCCGTACCAACAAGGCAACGGATCGTCTGATCATCCGTCGCCGTAACGCGAAACGCTAAGAGGAGCCGAGAGACATGCCCCGTTCTGTCTGGAAAGGCCCGTTCGTCGATGGCTATCTGCTGAAGAAAGCAGAAGACGCCCGTTCGTCCGAGAAGCGCGCCGTGATCAAGACCTGGTCGCGCCGTTCGACAATCCTGCCGCAATTCGTTGGCCTGAACTTCCAGGTCCACAACGGCAACAAATTCATCCCGGTCACGATCTCGGAAGAGATGGTTGGCCACAAGCTCGGCGAGTTCGCCCCGACCCGTACGTATTACGGCCACGGCGCAGACAAGAAAGCGAAGCGGAAGTAGTCATGGGCAAGACCAAGAATCCTCCGAAGCAAGGCGCGAATGAATCGCGCGCTGTGCTGCGCATGTACCGCTCCAGCCCGCAGAAGCTGAACCTCCTGGCTCAGCAGATCCGCGGCCTGAAAGTCGAGCGCGCCCTGGCTGAACTGCAGTTCTCGCCGAAACGTCCGGCCAAGGACGTTCGCAAGCTGCTGCAGAGCGCCATCGCGAACGCTGAAAACAATCACGGCCTCGACATCGACAGCCTGGTCGTTGCCGAAGCGCATGTGGGCAAGAACCTGGTCATGAAGCGCATCCGGGCCCGCGCCCGTGGCCGCGCTGCACCGATCCAGAAGCCGTTTGCCCAACTTACAATCGTCCTCCGGGACGTCAGCCAGACTGCGGAGGCCGCATAATGGGTCAGAAAATCAATCCGATCGGCTTTCGCCTCGGCATCAACCGTACGGCCGACAGCCGCTGGTATGCTGACGGGGACGATTTCGGCCGCCTGCTTCACGAAGACCTCGCGATCCGCAAGTCGATCCGCGAGAAGCTGAAGCAAGCCGGCATCTCGAAGATCATCATCGAACGTCCGCACAAGAAATGCCTCATCACGATCCACACGGCCCGTCCGGGTCTCGTGATCGGTAAAAAAGGCGGCGACATCGAAGTGCTCCGCAAGGAACTCGCCTCGATGACGACGGACGAAGTTCGCGTGAACCTGGTCGAGATCCGCAAGCCGGAAATCGATGCGCACCTGATCGCCGACGACATCGCGCGCCAACTTGAGCGCCGCGCCTCGTTCCGCCGTGCCATGAAGCGCTCGATCCAGTCGGCCATGCGTCTCGGCGCAGAGGGCGTGAAGATCGTCGTCTCCGGCCGTCTCGGCGGCGCAGAGATTGCGCGTACGGAAAAGTATGCCGAAGGTTCGGTGCCGCTGCACACGCTGCGCGCCGACATCGACTACGGCACCGCCGAAGCCTCGACGACCTATGGCATCATCGGCGTCAAGGTCTGGGTCTACAAAGGCGAGATCCTCGAGCACGACCCGATGGCCCAGGACAAGCGTCTTGAAACGTCGGGCCAGTCGCGCGCACGCGCCAATGCCAACCAACGCGGCCCGGCCTCGGGCGCGCAAGCTGCCGGAGCGTAATCAGTCATGCGTCAACCGAAGCGAACCAAATTCCGCAAGGCCTTCAAGGGCCGCATCAGCGGCATCTCGAAGGCGGGCACCTCGCTGGCGTTCGGCGAGTTCGGCCTGAAGGCTCTCGAGCCTGAGCGCGTCACCGCGCGCCAGATCGAGGCAACCCGCCGCGCGATCACCCGCGAGATGAAACGTCAGGGCAAAGTGTGGATCCGCATTTTCCCGGATGTGCCCGTCACCGCAAAACCGATCGAAGTGCGCATGGGTAAGGGCAAGGGCGGCGTCGACCGCTGGGTTGCCCGCGTGGCCCCGGGCCGCATCCTGTTCGAGATCGACGGCGTGACCGAAGAGACCGCCCGTCTGGCTTTGTCGCTCGGAGCTGCAAAGCTTCCGATCAAGACCAAAGTCGTCAAGCGCATCGAGGGGATCTGAGCCATGAAAGCTGCTGACGTGAGATCGAAAACAGCGGACCAGCTCGGCGACGAGCTCGTGAAGCTGAAAAAAGAACAGTTCAACCTGCGTTTCCAGGCGGCCACCGGCCAGCTGGAAAAAACGGCCCGCGCGACGGAAGTCCGCC
>JAIXVM010000049.1 GCA_027482995.1 Hyphomonadaceae bacterium
CACTTCAGACCGGGTCACCGCCTGCGCCCAATCTGTGCCTGCCCTGTGCGCCAGCAAAGCGCTCTGCCCAAACCAGCCCTCGCCGATCAACGGGAACACGCTCAGCGCGACGTCCTTGTCCAGCGCAAACGTCGGCAGCGGCCGCGTGTCGGCCAAGGCCGCTTCCGGAACCGCGCCGTCTGGCAGCCTTGGCCCCCAGTATCGCCAACGCGGCGCGCCGCCCTCCACCGGCTCGATCACCAGTGAGCTCGCCCGGCCGTGCAATACATGAAACTTGGTCATCAACGCTCCAGCCGGACCCGCTCGACGCCCGGCACAGCGCCGATTGATTGCCGGACCTGCCGCGTCCGATCAACCCATTTGAACGCAACTGTGTAAGCTTTCCGCAATAAGCCCGTGGCACCAATTGCTGCAATCCAACAAGGATGAGAGCGGTGACGGGTATCAAGAAAAAGATAACCATGACCGAGCTTGCGCGGCTCGCGAACGTCACGCCGTCCACGGTGTCGCGCGCCTTGAATGACAGCCCGCTCGTCAGCCGCGAAACGCGCGACGAGATCGTCGCGCTCGCCGCAAAAACGGGTTACGTCATCAATGCGTCGGCGCGCAGCCTGCGCCGGCAATCGAGTGAAGCGATCGGCATCGTCATCCCGCTGCGTCCCGAATCGGGACAGACGATCTCGGATCCCTTCTTTCTCGAAATGCTTGGCGCGGTCGCGCACGCGACATCCAAAAAAGGTTTTGATCTGATCGTCACCATGCCGGAAGATGCGAGCGAGATTGCTGAACGCCGTCTCCTGCTGACTGGCCGCGCAGATGGGCTCATCATCCTCGGTCAGGCCGGACGCATCGAACGCCTCAACGCCCTGGGCGAACTGTCGGACAAGATCGTCGTCTGGGGCGGCAAGCTGAAGGGCAGCACCTACACGCTGGTTGGCAGCGACAACCGCCTCGGCGGACGTCTGGCTGCGGAACATCTCATTGAAGCAGGCCGCAAGCGCCTTCTCTTCATTGGCGACAACACACTGCCGGAAGTCGATCTTCGGTTCAAAGGCTTCCTCGATGCCCATGCAAAAGCTGGCTTGCGCCACGCGCCGGCGCGTATCCTCAACATCGATTTTGGCAGCGAAACCGCATTCAGCCGCATCGCGGAATTCCTACCAAAAGCGCCGCCCTTCGATGCCGTATTCGCGGCGTCTGATGTGCTGGCCATAGCCGCCATTCAGGCGCTGACCGCAGCCGGCCGCCGCGTCCCCGAAGATGTTTCGGTCGTCGGCTATGACAATATCGGCGCATCCGCACTAACGGTGCCCGGGCTCACCACCGTCACACAGAACATCCGCCTGGCGGGCGAAATCATGGTGGATCTCCTCATCCGCAAGCTTGCCGGAGAAACCGTACGATCGCGCACCGTGCCGACCGGCCTCATTGTGCGCGAGTCGTCGATCCCCAAGCGTTGAGTCGCTACCCCTGAAAAACGAAACGCCCGGCAGCGCATCGCGCGGCCGGGCGTTCTGCCTGATATGTCAGGAAAGACCTAGAGAACGCGGTCTTTGAGGTCTTTCGACGGGCGGAATGCCACTTTCTTCGAAGCCTTGATCTTGATCGCTTCGCCGGTCGCCGGGTTGCGGCCCTTGCGGGCAGGGCGGGCGCGAACCTGCAGGATGCCGAGACCGGAAATGCGAAGCTTCTTGCCCTTCTTCAGGTAGCCGCCCATGCGGTCGATGAAGTCGCTGACCACGAGTTCAGCCTGCTTTTTCGGCATTTCGTGCGCTTCCGACAGTTCAGCAGCAAGGTGCTTCAGCGTCAGCACGTCCGGCTGGACTTTCTTCGCAGCCGCCTTCGGCGCAGCTTTCGCAGGTGCTTTTGCAGCCGCTTTCACAGGCGTCTTTGCCTTGACGGGAACTTTCTTCACCGGTGCTTTTGCGGCCGGAGCTTTCGTTGCGGTTTTCGGTTTGAGGGCCATTCTGGTTTCCTTTGTCAGTCAGTGAGTGCAAAAAAGCAGCGTAAAACGTGGGTTTCTGGCTGCTGTAAAGTCAATTTTGCCAGTGATTCATTGCAGAACGTGATCGGATAACTTCGCCAAGCCAATTGTGCAAGCAGGCGGCTGGAGCGGGTGAAGGGAATCGAACCCTCGTATTCAGCTTGGGAAGCTGCTGCTCAACCATTGAGCTACACCCGCGCACGAACAGAGTTAGAGCCGTAACGCCCGTCTGCGCAAGAGGTGGTCATATTCCAGGATTGCAGCCTTGGTTAAGCATCCCTGATTGATTGCCGCCGCGTGCGCGCTAGGGTCAAACCTGTTGCGCAACAGCGCAGGTGACAACAGACCGGTCAGCGCGTGTCCCGCCGCTCCGGACATCGGAGAGAGGCAGGCCCATGATCCTGACGGCGAACGTATGAGCGAAACAGCAGACGCGCCTTCGCGCCGTGATCGCGGCTTTCTCGGTCTTGTCGAACGGCTCGGCAACAAGTTGCCCGATCCGGTGATGATCTTTGTCTGGCTCATCGGATTCCTGATGATCCTGTCTGCGATCGGCGCCGCCCTCGGATGGGAGGCAAGCCTCACCTACACCGGCACCACCGCGCCTGCCTTCGGCGAACTCAACAACGGCGTGCTGACTTTCCGCGCCACAAGTCTCTTCACCTCCGAAAACATCAACCGCCTCATCGTCGAGATGCCGCGCACGTTGACGGGTTTTGCCCCGCTCGGCCTCGTGCTCGTCGTGATGTATGGCGCGGCCGTCGCTGAACGCTCGGGCCTCTTCAGCGCGCTGATACGCGCGAGCCTGCGCGATGCACCGAAATGGATGCTCACGCCCGTCGTCTCGATCATCGGCATGACCTCGCACCACGCCTCGGACGCCGCCTATGTCGTCTTCATCCCGCTCAGCGCGTTGCTCTACGCCGCTGTCGGCCGCCACCCGCTCGCAGGTCTCGCGGCCGCCTTCGCCGCCGTCTCCGGCGGTTATGCCGGCAACATCACACCTGGCCAGATTGACGTGCTGCTCTTCGGCTTCACCCAGGAAGCCGCGCGCATTGTCGATCCGAGCTGGACCATGAACCCGCTCGGCAACTGGTGGTTCCTGCTCGCCATCGTTGCGCTGTTCACGCCCGTCATCTGGTTCGTCACCGATCGCATCGTCGAGCCCCGCCTCGGTAAGTGGGGCGGCACACCGGACGAGTCGGTAAAGGCGGACCTTGCCAAATCCGAACTCACCCCCGGCGAGAAGCGCGGCCTCGGCGTTGCCGGCATCGTCGCGCTCGCGGTCGTCGCCCTCTTCGCCGCGCTGACCTTGACGCCCGGCTACACGCCGTTGATCGATCAGGCGGCCACCGGTCCCGCGCGGCTCCAGCCCTTCTACAGCGCCCTCATCGCCGCCTTCGCGCTCCTGTTCATCACCACGGGCATCGCCTTCGGCCTCGCGGCCGGAACGGTGAAGTCGGACAAGGACGTGGTGCTGATGATGACCGAAGGCATCCGCTCGCTTGCGCCCTACATCGTGTTCGCCTTCTTCGCGGCGCACTTCGTGGCGATGTTCAACTGGTCGCGCCTTGGGCCCATTGCTGCCATCAACGGCGCCGAAAGCCTGCAGGCGCTCAACCTGCCGCCCGGCATCCTGCTCGTCAGTGTGCTGCTGTTTTCCTCCTTCCTCGATCTCTTCATCGGTTCGGCCAGCGCCAAGTGGAGCGCGCTCGCCCCGGTCGTCGTGCCGATGTTCATGCTGCTCGGCATTTCGCCGGAGATGACCACCGCCGCCTACCGGATGGGCGACAGCTTCACCAACATCATGACCCCGTTGATGTCCTATTTCCCGCTGATCCTCGCCTTTGCCCGAAGGTGGGACCCCAGCCTCGGCGTCGGCTCGCTGCTGGCCCTGATGCTGCCCTATGGCCTCGTGTTCATGGTTACCGGCATCGGGCTCACCGCGGCCTGGGCCACCTTTGCCTGGCCGCTCGGGCCGGGGGCGGGGGTTGTTTATGTCCCGCAGGGCTCTCTCACGCCCTGACGGGGGCGCGAGAACGCATTTCCCGGCTGGCGCCGGGTCAGCGCCGCGTGTAAACGCCCGCCCATGAACGGATTTCTCCTTGTGGCCCTCGGCGGCGCTATCGGCTCGGTGCTGCGCCACGCGGCCAGCCTCGCGTTTGCGCGCTATCTGCCCTCTGTCGAAACCGCGGGCACATTGTTCGTGAACGTCTTTGGCTCCGCCGTGCTCGGCTTCTTCATGGGCTGGCTGATCACGCAGGATACGCCCCGCAGCCTGCTGTTCATCTTCTTTGCCACCGGCGTCGCCGGCGGCTTCACCACCTTCTCGACCTTCTCGCGCGAGACCATCCACATGGTGCTGAACGGGCCGCCGCTGAATGCAGCCGCCTATGTGATCGTGTCGGTCATTGGCTCCCTCGGCGCCTATTTCATTGCGCTGACGATCGCGCGGAGGGCCTTCGCATGAGCGGCCAGATCATCACCGAAACCGTCTCCCACCAGGAAGCCGGCGCGCGCCTTGATCGCTGGATCAAACGCCGCGCGCAGCTGACGCAGGGCCAGATCGAGAAGATGCTGCGCACCGGCCAGATCCGCGTCAACGGCTCACGCGCCAAGGCCAGCACGCGCCTTGAAGCCGGCCATGAGGTGCGCCTGCCGATCTTCAGTACCGAGACGATGGCCCCCAAGACCCACCATGCGGCCAAGGCCAGCGCCGAGGACAGAGAGTTCTTGAAATCGATCATCATCTACGAAGATGATGACATGATGGCCCTCAACAAGCCCGCCGGCATCGCGGTTCAGGGCGGCTCCGGGCAGGGCCGGCACATCGATGGCCTGCTGATGGGCGTCTACGGCGAGGAAGAACACCGCCCCGTCCTGGTCCACCGCCTCGACAAGGAAACGTCGGGCGTGCTGCTGATCGCCAAGCATCCGCGCGCCGCCCACCAGCTCGCCGACATGTTCAAGGGCCGGGAGATGGACAAGATCTACTGGGCCGTCACGGTCGGCGTGCCGAACCCGCCGATGGGCCAGATCCGCTGCTGGATGATCAAGGGCATTCCGGATGCGGACGAACCGTCGGGCTACCGCCCCTACGATCCGAAATCGACCGCGAAGCGCCGCGACGTGGACCGTGAGCGGATGATCCGCTCGGCTCAAGGCGTCGAAGGCGCCCGCCATTCGATCACCGATTACACCGTCATCTCGCAAGCCGGTGGCAAGGCCGCCTGGGTCGCGATGCGCCCGGAGACGGGCCGCATGCACCAGTTGCGTTTCCACATGCTGGAAATGAACACGTCCATCCTTGGAGACTACAAGTACCAGTCGCGCCGCGAAGTGCCGCAAGGCCTCGCCGAAGGCATGCACCTGCACGCCCGCGCGCTGATCATCCCGCGCGAGCGCGGCAAGCCCACGGTCATCGTCGCGTCGCTGCCGCCTCACATGGTTGAGACTTTCGCCACGCTCGGCTTCCTCGAACAGGAAGCGGGCAGGGACCCGCTCGCGCCCTTCAACTGATGACGCCGCTGCGCCTCGCCATCTGGGATGTGGACGGCACCCTCGTCGACTCCCGCGCTGTCATCCAGGCCTGCATGGAAGCGGCCTTTCGGGAGAGCGGTCTTCCGCCTCCGGACTATGACGCCACACGCCGCATCGTCGGCCTCAGCCTGCAGGCGGGCATCGCCCAGCTCGCCCCACCGGACCTCGGCGCCGCCCGCCTCGACGCGCTCGTTGATGCCTACCGCCACACCTTCACGCGCCTGCGCGCCGACGCCGCCCTGCACGAGCCGATGTATGACGGCGCCCTGGATGTTCTGGACCGGCTCAAACAGGATGGCTGGCTGCTCGCCATCGCCACCGGCAAGACGCACCGCGGCCTCGATGGCCTCTTCGCGAAGCATCCGATCAAGGACTATTTCGACACGGTCTGGTGCGCCGATGACGGTCCCGGAAAGCCGCATCCCTTCATGGTTGAACAATCCATGCGCGCCCTTGGCTGCGCGCCTTCCCAGTCCCTGATGATCGGCGACGCCATCCACGATATCGCCATGAGCCGCGCCGCCGGCGTGCGCGCCCTCGGTGTCAGCTGGGGTTTCGGGCGAGCCGACGAGCTCCGCGATGCCGGCGCCGACGAAGTGCACGATGAGTTCCGTACGCTGACAGAAAGCTTGCTCGGTTTCGCGCCAGCCTGAATCGGCCTCAATACATCCGGAACAGCGTCTCTGCCGTCTTGCCCAGGATCAGCTGCGCATTCTCCACGCTCGTCGCATCGAACACCGCCTGGATCGCCCCGCGCGTATAGCCGAATGTGCTTTCCTGGTGCGGATAGTCCGATGACCACATCACCCGGTCCGCGCCGACCCGGTGCAGCAGTTCAAGGCCTGCCGGATCGGTCATGAAGGTCGCGTAGCAGTGGTTGTGCCAGTACCAGCTCGGCGGATGCTTCAGCTTTGGCTGCACCTGCGTCGGGAAGTGCGTGTAGATCATGTCGGCGTCATGGATCATGCTCGCCACCCACGAGATCCCCGCCTCGACAAACACGACCTTCAATGCCGGGAACCGGTCGAACACGCCGGCAAAGGTCAGCATGCCCCAGTTCTGCCGGAAGCCGCCCATCTGTGTCAGGACGAATGTGCCGGTCGCCCCCGGCGCCGCCGTCGGGATGTTTTCCCCGATATGGAAGCAGAGCGGAATGCCGCTGTCGGCGATCGCCTCCCACAGCGTGTCCATCTTCGGATCATTGTAGAGGATCGGATTGCCATCGAGATCCTTGCGCGGATTGATCGGCACCATCAGGCATCGCGCGCCCAATTCCTTGCAGCGCTGCACGGAGGCGCGCGCCTCGCTCATGTCCCAATAGTTCGGCACCATCACCGCGAACAGCCGTCCCTGGCCCTTCGCGCACTGCTCCGCAATCGACTCATTATAGGCGCTGAAAATCTCCGCGCGCATCTCCATGTCGGTCATCATGTAGAGGCCGAACAGGCGCTGCGGGAAGATCAGTTCCTTGTCTACACCTTCCGTATCCAGATCTTTCAGCCGGGCCTCGATATTCGTCAGGCCGGGATGGCACTCCATCGCCTCGCACAGCGGCACGATATCGTGCGGCCGCATCATGGGCTTGCCGTCAATGGTGAAATGCCAGCCGCCATCACGGAATTCCATCCGCGGGGCTTTGTCCTTCAGGTGCGCCGGAAAGCGGTCGATCCAGCAATCGGTTTCCAGCATATGGCTGTCCGCCGAGATGATCGTCGTAGCCGCTGACCAGTCATGCGTCTTGGCTGAAGCCATTCGTTGCGGCGAAACCGGTTGGCTCGCCTGTCCCGGCACTTCCAGCACGAATCCGCCGCTGCGCAGATCATCCGCCATGGTGTATCCTCCCAACGGGCGCGCGCGTTTCGTGCTGTCACCCTGACGCAACGATACCACTGTCCCGCCGCCTGCCAAAGGTGTCGCGGCGTCAGCCGCTACTCGGCCAGCCCCAGGAACCAGCGCCCCAGCGCTGCGGCTTCCACGCGCTTGGCCGCCGTTGCCGCGGCCGCTTCCTCATCCTCGCCCCAGCGCGCCACCTGGTATGCCTCATCCAGCCGCGACATCTCGTAGGCATCCTCCGAGGTCAGCAGCCCTTCGCACACGGCCATCGCCAGCAGCGCTGAGCCGTACAGCGCGCAGGCATGCACAAGTCCGGTCAGCCGGAAATCGTCGAGGCTCAGCGCATACTCCCGCGCCGCTTCCAGCGAGGCGTCCGGCTGCGGCGTGGCGCGTATGCCCTCGGTGGTGACAAGGTTCACGCCCAGCGCCTCGCCCGCCCATTCGCGCACATGCGCCCAGTGTTCCTCTTCGAGCGCGATGAGGTCTTCGGGTTCCTCGGCAATGTGGCAGATCAGGTCCGTCTCGCAGAACCGGGCCACTTCATCCGCCATCCCGTCCCGGCCGTCCGGTGCATAGTCGATCGCGACGTTCGCCAGACGCGTCAGGTACATCGCGGTGAGGTCGATCCGCTCGCCCTGCGCGTTCCATTCTGCCGCCAGCGCCTCCGCCAGTGCCTCGTGCGGCAGCGTCAGCGCGCCCCGGGCAGGTGTCTTGATCGTGCGTCCGTCGAGCGCAACGGTCCAGCCATCGCCCTGCGGTTCAACCGTGGCGGCCTTGTAGAAGCGTTTGGGAGCGGAGCTGGAAGAGGTCATGCGCCCCGCTTACGCCGGAGCCGGGCAGGCGCCAAGCCTCAACTCTTCGTCAAACCGTCCGGGCGAGCCGAAGCATAGTCGGGTGCCGACAGGCGAATCAGATCGACGATCTCGCGGGTTTCCGGATCGACCAGTGCCAGGCTCTGCCCGAATCGCACGGTCCGCAGGCTCTGATCCTTGAGGTCGGTCTCGACGATCACGCGGAATTCTGCGGCGACGAGCGGCACGTCCGGCGCCACCGTCATGCCAGGCCGCATCTCGGCTTCCAGCGGCGATGGCGCAAAGCAGATCATGTGGCGCTCGAAGCCCACGGCGCAGGGCGTGTCATCCAGCAGGAATCCCCGGTCGAACACGGCAAAGTCACGCTCGGAGAACGCGCGCACGGCCGGCGGCTCAGCCGATGCTGCTTCCGCGTCGGTGGGCCGCGTGGCGACAAATGCGCCAAGCGCAAACATCGCCACACCGGCAATTGCGAGTTCGACTTTGAGCGTCTGCATTATGTATCGGGGTCCGCGCTGGCGAGAGAAAATCGGTTACGCAACTCTACGCGAACGCATGCACTGAGCGCCCCTAATGAAGGGTAAACGTGACACGCGTATGAGCGGCGCGCACCTTGGTATTTCTACCAAGCCTGCCTGTGCGGATTCCCGAGGCGGCGCCAGCATTTCATCCGATGCCTCACGCCGCCTCCCACTCATCTGCGCAAATACCGAGAGCGGCGCCGAACGTGCCGACCGCTACGCCGCCCATCTCTCCCGGCGCGTCCTCACGGCCGGTGTTTGTGGCCTGGGTCGTCCGGAAGCTGCTCGCAATCGCGCCGTCTGCGACGAGCGAAGCAAACAGCACCGAGGCGATGCAGAAAGGGGTCATGAGGCGGGTCGCCATTTTGGTCTCCATATGGGGCGCGGGATGCGCCGTTTTCTGTTCGCCCAGCACATGAGCGAGCAAACACTCACTAGCTATCAAATAAGGCAAAAATACGGCAATGCAAGTGAACGCTCACAAATTTCGGGACTGAATTCGGCCGCCGCATGGTGAACGCCAGCGAAACCGGGGATGAACGCCCCCTTCAGGCCCCGTTTGGCCCGAGTGTGATTTCCTGCTCCCATGATGAACCGCATCAGATTTCTCGGAGCTGCCGTCGTCGCCTTTGCCGCGCCGGTGCTCCTCGCCGCTCCCGCCGCCGCGGACACCCGCAGCGTCGCGAAAATCGAAACCCGTCTCGGCAACGACACCACGCTGACCCTCGCCCTTGGCGCAGGCGGCCATGATGATCACCGCCGGGGCGCCCCTGGCTACGATTATCGCCGGGGCCTGAACCAGTTCGGCCAGACCGAACGTGAGGTCCGCGAACTGTCCCGCGACGCGAAGCAGGCCTGCCGCGAGGCCGTCCGCTACGAGGCTCGCAATCTGGGCTATTACGACGTCGATTTCGACGACGACGAATATGTCCGCCAGATCAGCCGCCGCGGTTTCCTCGTCAATTTCGATGACGTCGAGTTCGAAGGCCACCGGTATGACCGCGAGACCCGGATCACCTGCGAAGTCCGCCGGGACGATGTCATATCCGTCGAGGGCATCCCGCGCCCCCACAGGGGCAAGTCCTACCGCCGCGGCTGGTAACCCAGCGTCAACGCTTCAACGACCAACGCGCCCCGGACCAGACATCCGGGGCGCTTCCGTTTTGCCCGCACAACTGTCGCGCCTCCCCGGCTTGCCAACCCCGCGCGAGGGGGTATCAGTCGTCCGGTCTGAATTCTGAACCCTTTTCCTCGGAGCGCCGGGTATGAACAACTTCATCGAAGCACTGGAAGCCAAACGCGAAGAGGCCCGCCTCGGCGGTGGCCAGGTCCGCATCGACAGCCAGCACGCCAAGGGCAAGCTGACCGCACGCGAGCGCATCCACGTCCTTCTCGATGAAGGCAGCTTCGAAGAATACGACATGTTCGTCGAGCACCGCTGCAGCGATTTCGGCATGGAAAACCAGAAGATCCCGGGCGACGGCGTCGTCACAGGGCAGGGCACGATCGACGGCCGTCTGGTC
>JAIXVM010000016.1 GCA_027482995.1 Hyphomonadaceae bacterium
AACAGTCGCTTCAGCCGGCACATCTGCCGTCACGGTCACGTCCGCCATGACCGCCTCGGCAGCGGCCGGCTTGTCGTCTCCGCTCTCGCGGCGGCGCGGACCACGGTCACGGCCTTCGCCGCGCTCACTGCGACCTCGCGGACCGCGATCGCGGTCCCGGTCACGGCCGCCCCGGCCGCCCGGCCGGTCGCGTTTTTCTTCCGGCGGAAGGTTGGCCAGTTCGTCCAGCAGGCCGTCCGGCATGAATTCCTTTACGTCCTGTTTGATCATCTTCAGCACGAAGCCCCAGGATTTCTCGTCTCCCGGCGCCACCAGCGTGAAGCTTTCGCCCGAACGCCCCGCGCGGCCCGTGCGGCCAATGCGGTGGATATAGTCTTCATCCTTGGGCGGCGGACCGAAGTTGAACACGTGGCCGACATCCGGAATGTCGAGACCGCGCGCGGCAACGTCAGAGGCCACGAGCAGTTTCAGCGATCCGTTGCGGAAGCGTTGCAGCGTGTCGGAGCGAACCGACTGGGGCAGGTCGCCGTGGATCGGCGCGGCGTCATGGCCATGCTTGGTGAGCGAGGCGGCAACAACGTCCACTTCGACCTTGCGGTTGCAGAAAACGATGCCGTTTTTCACCTCGCAAGCCTCGATCACACGGCGCAACGCTGTGCGGCGCGCCTTGCCATCATTCGTGGGCAGATGAACCACGTGCTGGGTGATCGTCTGCGCCGCGTCCGTCGGACGGGTGACTTCGATCTTCTTCGGATCTTTCTGGAAGGTCTTGGCGAGGCGCTGGATGTCCGTCGGGAACGTTGCCGAGAAGAGCAGCGTCTGGCGGTTCGCCGGCAGCTTGGAACAGATTTTCTCGATGTCCGGAATGAAGCCCATGTCGAGCATCCGGTCAGCTTCGTCGATGATGAGCGTCTCGACGCCCATCAGCAACATCTTGCCGCGGTCGAACTGGTCCATCAGGCGGCCGGGCGTTGCGATCAGCACGTCCACGCCGCGCTGCAGCAGCGCTTCCTGGTCCTTGAAGCTGACCCCGCCGATCAGCAGCGCCATCGTCAGTTTGAGGTACTTGCCATATTTCTCGAAGTTCTCGGCGACCTGTGCGGCGAGTTCGCGCGTCGGGCAGAGGATCAGGCAGCGCGGCATGCGCGCCCGGGCCCGGCCGGTGGAAAGGCGCTGGATCATCGGCAGCACGAAGGCGGCCGTCTTGCCGGTGCCAGTTTGGGCAATGCCGGTCACGTCGCCACCCATCAGGATGTGCGGAATGGCTTCGCGCTGGATGGGGGTGGGAGTGGTATAGCCGGATTCAAGCACGGCTTTGAGGATGTTTTCGGCAAGGCCGAAGTCCGCGAATGTGGTCTCAGTCAAGGGTAGTGTCTCCGGGATGTCTGGTTGATTGGCCTGGCCGCCCGTATTGGCGGCTCTCATCCTGCGGTTTCAGGTCCCCATGACCGGAAAGTCCGCAGCCGGGCGAATCCCATGCCCGGGTATCTTGATGCGGTGCACATAGGGCAAAAATGCCCGAAGCGATAGGCCGCTTGTGGAAATGTTTTAACCCGGCCCGTTAAGGCTGCAGCGTCCGGTAGTTGAGGATGTCCTGGTGCAACTCGTCCAGCACGCGCTTGGCCCGGCCCCAGTCCGAGGCTTGGCCAAAGGTCGCTGCGCTCGTCACCAGTGTGCCTTCAGGCTTGCGCTCGATCGTCAGCGAGAGTTTGCCGGTCCAGGTGGTCATGGTTGATGGCAGCTCCGCCTCAACCACGCAGCCATCGGTTCCCTCATGCACCGCGACGAGCCGCTGGTTGCGGCTGGCAAACGAGCAGAGAATCGCCGCGAGCACGCGGCCGAACGGGGTGGAATAGCCGTTCCGGGCTTCCTTTCCCGTCTTCAGCCCGAGGCGCTCCGCCATCGGAGTGGCGATTTCCGCGATCAGCTTGATCGGAACGACCGTCGTGCCGGATGCCTTCAGGATCGGCTCGGCAATCTTCATGAACTCTTCGGCTGTCATCCCGGCCTTGCTGGCCTTGGAAGCGTTGGCGATCAGTTCTTTCACCTGCGGGTGCGCCAGCACCACGCGGTAGTTCGTCGTCTCGCGCCAGTCTTCGCCGGTCCAGGGCTCTGGCGCCGGGGCGGCGGGTTGGACGACAGGGATGGGCTCCGAGGCCGGCACGAAGCCCGTGATGGGCGGCGCGCTCTCGCCGCGCGCCAGCCGGGTGCCGCATCCGGCGCAGAACACATGTTCCGGCTGGGCCGGTCGTCCGCATTGCGTGCAGAACATGTTGAAGGTCTCCCCTCTTCTGGCCGGAGCGATAACCCGTTACGTATCAGGCCCCGGCGTCGGCCAGGTTCTGGTTCGCGAAGTCCCAGTTCACCAGGCTGTTCAGGAACGTGTCGATGTAATCGGGGCGGCGGTTCTGGTAGTCGATGTAATAGGCGTGTTCCCACACATCCATCGTCAGCTGCGGGGTCGTGCCGGCTTCCGTCAGCGGGGTTTCCGCGTTCGGGGTCTTGGTGATCGCCAGCTTGCCATCTTTGTAGACCAGCCAGGCCCAGCCCGAACCGAACTGCGTGGCACCGGCCGCCTTGAACTCCTTGACGAAATTGTCATAGCCGCCGAGGTCGCGCTCGATCAGCTCGGCCACCTTGCCATGCGGCTTGCCGCCGCCGCCGGGCTTCATCGAGTGCCAGTAGAACGTGTGGTTCCAGACCTGTGCGGAATTGTTGAAGATCCCGGCCTTCGCCTTGTCGCCGGCCGAGTCCTTGATCACCGTTTCCAGCGCAGCTGTCTCGTGCGGCGTGCCAGCGAGAAGTCCGTTCAGGTTCGTCACATAGGCCTGATGGTGCTTGCCATAGTGGAAGTTCAGCGTCTCTTCGGAGATGTGCGGCGCCAAGGCGGTGCGGGAATAGGGCAGCTCGGGCAGGGTGAAGGCCATGGGGAAACGTCCTCTTGTGCGATATTGGTGTCTTTCGCTTTGCAGCGGTTTCGCACATATGGGGGACATGTCAAACCAGACCAGACCCCTGACGAAAACGCCTTGGGACGAGATCGACAAACGCGTCCGCCGTGTCGATGAGGACCGCTGGATTTCCAGCCGTTTTGCCCCGGCCCCGGAGCGCCGCGCGCTGACCGCGCTCTACGCGCTCAACTATGAACTCGTGCGGGTGCAGGAGGTCGTCAGCGAAGAGCCGCTCGGCCTCATCCGGTTCCAGTGGTGGCGTGAAGCCATCAACGAGATCGACGAAGGCCGCCCGGCACGCGGCCATGATGTCTGCCTCGCCATCAGCGAGGAAGTCGCCGCCGGCCGCCTAAAGACCGGCGCGCTGCAGAAACTCGTCGATGGCTACCAGACCGCCTTCGTGGAGCAGGACCGCACCAAGGAACCGGAAGGCTGGGTCGCCCTCGCCGCCGCGAACATTCTCATTCCGGTGCATAACTGGGCCGAGGAAATCCGCGGCGTCTCCGCCGCTTATGCCGCAGTTCGCCGCAAGTCCGGCCACGCCTTTGGTCCGCACGTGTCTCCGGCGCCAAAGCCGCTCCGCCCAGCCGTCGCCCATTTCCGTCTTCGCAAACTCTATTGCGAAGGCAAGGTTCCGAACGCCCTGTCGAAACGCTTCTCGATCATGAAGGCGATGAATACCGGCGAGGTGTGATTTTCGACGCATAACTCTGGTCTCCGGTCTCACAGAATAACCGGTGCGTGGCGCCGATCAGTTCGGCACCTAGAGCCAACCGGCCTGGCTGGTGTCCCATCCGTGTCCGAAAGCGGGGGCAGACGGAACCCGAGCTTGCCATGCGCGTTCAAAGGACGGACCCCCAAAGGACGCCCGAACATGAAACGCCGACATCTTTTTTCGCTGGCCTTGATGGTCGCCACAGCAGCCTGCGCGTCGGAGGATACGGCGCCTGTCGCCTCCGGCTTCGGCCCGTCGCCACAATTGCCGGCCCCGGAGAGCAAGCTACTCCCCACCGTCAAGGTGGCGAAGGCCGAAATCTGGCTGGACGGCGAGATGCCCACGCCCGCCGCCGGATATGCGGTCACGGAGTTTGCGCGCGGCCTCGACCATCCCCGATGGCTCTACGAACTTCCGAACGGTGACATTCTCGTCGCGGAGACCAACGCGCCGCCCAGGCCCGATGACGGCGGCGGCATTCGCGGCTTCTTCATGAAGCAGGCGATGACCCGCGCCGGTGCCGGCGTGCCGAGTGCCAACCGAATTTCGCTGCTGCGCGACGCGGACGGCAACGGCGTTGCCGAACTCAAGACCGCCTACATGACAGGCCTCAACTCACCCTTCGGCATGGCGTTAATCGGCGACACGCTGTTCGTCGCGAACGCCGATGCGATTGTCCGTGTACCGTACAAAGCGGGTGAAACGGTCAATGCGGTAACCCCCGAAATCTTCTTCGCCTTGCCGGGCGGCCCGATCAATCACCACTGGACAAAGAACATCGTCGCGAGCGCTGACGGCTCGAAAATCTACGCAGCGGTGGGCTCCAACAGCAACATCGCCGAGAACGGGATGGAGGCCGAAACGGGGCGCGCGGCGATCTGGGAAATCGACGTCGCGACCGGCAAGGGACGCGTCTTTGCGAGTGGGCTGCGCAATCCGGTCGGTATGGATTTCACTGCCGATGGAACGCTCTACACCGTCGTCAATGAACGTGACGAACTCGGCAACAATCTGGTGCCGGATTATCTCACCTCAGTCAAAGACGGCGCCTTCTATGGCTGGCCCTACAGCTATTACGGCCAGACCGTAGACACGCGCCCCCAGCCTTCAGATGCGGCGCTGGTCGCAAGCGCGATCGCGCCGGACTACGCGCTCGGTTCGCACACCGCGTCGCTCGGGCTCGACCTGACGAGCGGCCAATCCAACGGCATGGCCGCCGCGTTCGGCAACGGGGCCTTCATTGGCCAGCATGGTTCATGGAACCGCAATCCGCGCAGCGGCTATGAAGTCATCTTCGTCCCTTTTGGCGCCAAGGGCCCGGAAGGCGAACCTCAGAAAGTGCTTACGGGATTCCTTCAAGGCGAAATCGCGCGCGGCCGCCCGGTCGGGGTCAAGATCGACCAACGTGGCGGGCTTCTGGTGGTTGACGATGTCGGCAACCGCATCTGGCGGGTGACGAAGGAATAGCTGGCTACTCCGCCGCCACGGCAACTTCGCCCGCCAGCCAGGCATCGAAGTCTTCGAGCGCGCGGATCGCTTGCGCGATCTTCTTGGCCCGGCCCTTGTCCTTGCCGCGCAGGCGTTTGCCGTCCGGTCCGGTCTTCGAATAGTCGGCAATGTCCGGGATCAGGCCGAAGTTCACGTTCATCGGCTGGAAGGTCTGGCCCGCCGCGAGATGCCCGCCCGTGATGTGGTTGACCAGCGCGCCCATCGCTGTGGTCGGTGGCGGCGGATCGAGGCGCTTGCCCAGCCGCTCGGCCGCTGCCAGCCGTCCCGCGAGCAGGCCCATCGCCGCGCTTTCGACATAGCCTTCAACGCCTGTCACCTGGCCTGCAAAGCGAAGCCGCGGCATCGTCTTCATACGGAGTTGCCGGTCGAGCAGCTTCGGGGAATTGAGGAACGTGTTGCGGTGGATGCCGCCGAGGCGCGCGAATTCGGCCTGTTCCAGTCCGGGGATCATCCGGAAGATATCGGTCTGCGCGCCATGCTTCAGCTTCGTCTGGAAGCCCACCATGTTCCACAAGGTGCCGAGCGCATTGTCCTGGCGCAGCTGCACGATCGCATGTGCCTTGACCGTTGGGTTGTGCGGATTGGTCAAGCCGACCGGTTTCATCGGCCCGAAACGCAGCGTCTCACGCCCGCGCTCCGCCATCACTTCAATCGGCAGGCAGCCTTCGAAATAGGGCGTGTTCTTTTCCCAGTCCTTGAATTCGGTCTTCGGCGCAGCGATCAGTGCGTCAAGGAAGCGGTTGTACTCTTCCTCCGTCATCGGACAATTGATGTAGGCCTCGGTATCGCCGCCCGGCCCCGCCTTGTCATAACGGCTCTGGCGCCAGGCCTTGGTCATGTCCACGGAGTCGAAATAGACAATCGGGGCAATGGCATCGAAGAAGGCGAGATCGGTCTCGCCCGTATGCGCGCGGACGGCTTCGGCGAGCGCCATCGAGGTCAAGGGGCCCGTGGCAACGATCACCGAGTCCCAGTCTTCGGGCGGCAGGCCCGCGATTTCCTCGCGCACGATCGTCACCAGCGGATGCGCCTCCAGCTTCGCCGTCACCGCTTCGGCAAAGCCCTCGCGGTCCACGGCCAGCGCGCTGCCGGCGGGCACCTGATGCACCTTTGCGGTCGTGATGATCAGCCCGCCCGCGCGGCGCATTTCCTCGTGCAGAACGCCAACAGCATTGGTCGTATGATCGTCCGAGCGGAACGAGTTTGAGCAGACGAGCTCAGCCAGCTTGTCGGTCTGGTGCGCCTCGGTGCCGCGCACGCCGCGCATCTCGTGCAGGATTACCGGCACACCTGCCGAAGCGATCTGCCAGGCCGCTTCGGAGCCGGCCATGCCGCCGCCGATTACATGTATGGGTTTCAGGGTCATAGCCGGGACATGAAGCTGCCGGGCCGGGCGCGTCAAGATGGCGTTTGCCCCCGCGCGGTGCACAATTTACCTGTCTGGACGATGGCTGAACCGCTCCAAACCCGTTCCCTGATCACCGAAGCCTGGCGCGGCGCCCTCGCCGCGCTGGCGCCGAATGCGCTGTGGCTCGTCCTTTTCGCGCTGCTCATGGGGGGCTGGAGTGCCAGCACGGCGGACGCGGGCCGGATCGCGATCACGGCGGTTCTGGCGGGGCTTGCCTTTGCGGCCGGGGTGAGGCTGTCGCTGGGCGTGTACCGCACGCTACTGGCTACACGCTCCGGCACGCTGCTGTCTCTGGCGCATGCGAACCTCTCTGTGGCTCTGGGCTTTGGGTTTATTGCCTTTTTCATCCTGTTCTTCTGCGGCGCCTTCGGCGTCATGATGCTGCATCTGTCCGGGCTCGTCGATCTCGCGGCAGAGCCGGATGCGGCGACCGTCTCCGCGGCCCAGGCGAAGCTTTACGGCACACCCTATGGCGCCGCGCTGATCCTTGTGTCGGTCGCCGGCGCAGCGGCTTTGGCCTTTGTTGCGCTGCGGCTGCTGATCTTTGCGCCAATGACGGTCGATACTTCGAAGGCGCATGTGTTCCGGACCTGGCCGCTGACGAAAGGCCGTGTCTTGCCGCTGGCTCTGGCCGCGCTCGCAACCTGGGGCGCGCCTTTGGTTGCCGGCCTGATCGCCGTTCGCCTCACAGGAAGCCTGCTGCCGGAAGCGATCGCCGGCCATTTCGGTCGGGGCGTGCTGTTCGTGATCTTCCTGACGCCGTTCCTGCTCGCCGGGCACGGGTTGGCGGTGGCGGCGTATAAGCGGCTGAAGCCCGAACCCGAAGAGGCCGCCGCCGAGGCTGGTTGATAGACCGGGCCGAACCCGGCTAGCGTGCAGCGAGCTTACGGGGAGAAGGCCGCATGATCCGGGGATTCACGTTCGAGCGCGCGCTCAGCTGGCCGTTCACGGCGCCGCATGTGGCGACGTTCCCATGGGTGTTCGGCCTCGCCTATGCGCTTGTTTTCATGACGCTCATCGGGGTGACTGGCCTGCTAGGAGCCAGCGATTTCATCGCCTGGATCGAAGCGCTCGAGGCGGCTGATGGCAACAACGATCCGGACCTTGCCCTCGCGGTGTTCTTCAGTGGCCTGTTGAAGCTGTTGCCCTGGGCCGCCCTGCTGGGCCTCGCCAGCTGGGCGGTCTGGGCCATGTTCGAGACCGCGTCGCAGCGCCGCTATGTGTTCGGCCAGGCCTTCTCGCTGGGCTTCGGCGCGGACGAGTTGCGGATGATGGCGGTGGGCTTCCTCTGGAGCCTGCTGGGGACGGTGCTCCTGGCTGTGCCGATACTCCTGATCATGGGCTCGGCCTTTGCGGTCATGTTCGCAGGATCAACAGGATTGTCTGAAGACGAAGTGGCGCAGCAGATTCTGGGGCCCATGCTCGCGGCGTTCGGCGTGATGTTCCTGATCTTTCCGGTTTATGTCTTCTTCGCCACGCGGCTCGCACCCTGCTTTGCCTTGACGGTCCGGGAACGGAAGATCCGCTTCTTCGATGCCTGGAATGTCTCTCGCGGCCGGTTCTGGCCGATCCTCGGGGCTTATGTGATCCTTTCGATCTGCGGCGGCATGCTTGGGCAAGTGATTGCGGGCATTGCGCAGTTGCTCCTCGTGCCGACGATGGTCAGCTTCAACGCGACCAATCAAAATACCGACCAGATTGCCGCGGTACTCACGTCTCCGGGCTTTCTGGTGCCTCTGGCCTTTTACCTGTTCATCGTGCTGTTCGTTCAAGGGGTGCTGCAGCATGCCGTGGGCGGCCCGGCGGCGTTCGCTGTGCGGCACGATCCGCGCGGCGGGGTTGAAGAAGAAAACCAGATTGAAGCGTTCAACTAACACATCCGGAGACTTTCGATGAGCGCAGACACACTCGACCTGAAGGGCGCCGCGACGCATTTTCTGCGTACGGAGGGTCCGCGCGGGTTTCTGCTCCGGTTCGCGCTCGTGTACGCCGTGTTCGCGCTGATCCTGCAGGCGATCAGCCTCTGGACGCAGGCCCCCCTCTACGAGATCTATGTGCGCGCGTTCACCGAAAATGACGGTGACATCTCGCCCTACATGGACGAGATGAACGCGGTTTCGATGCAGACCAATCTTGCCTCTCTTGTGATGTTGCCCATCAGTCTTGCGCTCTGGGTTCTGTTCGAGGCGGCCAGCCAGCGGCGATACATCCGGGCCGAGGGGTTCCGCCTTGCGCTCGGCGCAGATGAAGGCCGGCTGGCGGTGGTCGGTCTCATCTGGTTTGCGTTGCTGATCGTGGGTTATCTCGGCCTGCTGTTCGCAGCCCTCATTCCGGGCCTGATCGTGGGACTGGTGGCGGGCGCGCCTTTGGGTTTCGTTGTCGGCGGGATCGTTTTTCTCGCAGGGTTCGTTATTGCGCTCTATCTGTTCGCGCGGCTTTCGGCAGCCTCTGCGTTGACCATACGGGACAACCAGATCCGGTTCTTCGAATCCTGGCAACTGACGAAGGGCCACGGATGGCGTCTTGCGGGGAGTTATTTCCTGCTGTTTGCCGCCTTTCTGATCCTGTCGCTGATCGTCTACGGCCTAGTGATCTTCGTGGGGTTTGCCTTGCTGGCCCCCGCCATTGATTCAAGCGCCGGCAGCGAGACCGCCAATGCCGTCCTGTCGGTGATGGGCGATCCTACCTTCTGGGCGCCGATCTCCCTCCTCATGTTCCTTGTGCTGATGATGCAGAGCGTCTTCTCGCACGCCCTGGGCGGGCCTGCCGCACTGGTCGTGCGCCGCCGCACGGTGGAAGGTGGGATGACGCTGACTGATACGTTCGGATAACCCCCAGGCGGCGGCGCGGAGCCTACTTCGCGCCCGCGCCGGCCTTTGATTTCTTCGTCGGCTTTTTTGCTTTTTCGTCCGCAGTCGGTGCGGCCTTTGCGGCGGCCTTTTCCCGCTTGCTGCGCGCGGCGCGGCGTTCGTCCTGACGGCGGAAGGTCTCCGCCAGGAAGCGGCCTGTATGGCTTTCGGGGATCGCCGCGATGTCTTCCGGCGTGCCAGCAGCAATCAGCTTGCCGCCGCCGTCGCCGCCTTCGGGACCAAGGTCGAGCACCCAGTCCGCGGTCTTCACGACGTCGAGGTTGTGTTCGATGACCACGATCGTATTGCCCGCGTCCACCAGCTCGTGGAGCACTTCGAGCAGCTT
>JAIXVM010000017.1 GCA_027482995.1 Hyphomonadaceae bacterium
AG
Source organism: Hyphomonadaceae bacterium (assembly GCA_027482995.1). Classification (GTDB taxonomy): domain Bacteria; phylum Pseudomonadota; class Alphaproteobacteria; order Caulobacterales; family Hyphomonadaceae; genus Hyphomonas. Next base: position 3 of record JAIXVM010000017.1, read on the forward strand.
CGCCGAGGTCCCGCCCGTGCCGCCCCCAGCCCCGCCAAAAAGCCGCCCGGCGCTCGTTCCGGCCGCCGGCCTGGCTGGCGCCGCCAATGTCACCGCCCTGCGCCGCGCCAAGCCGCGCCTGACGGTGATCCAGGGCGGCGGGAAAAAAACTGAAACCTGATCGCGTTTCATCACGTATAGGGGACCATGACCGACACGACCGCCCCTGCCCTCGCCCGAAGCGTACTCATCACCGGCGCCTCCACCGGCATCGGATACGCCGCCGCCCGCCACCTTGCCGCGCGCGGCTGGACCGTGTTTGCCGGCGTGCGCTCCGATGCTGACGCCGCTGCACTGATGAAAGGCGCGACCGGCGACCTGCGGGCCCTGATCCTCGACGTCACAAAAGACGATCAGGTCGCCTCCGCCGTGGCGGTGATCTCCGGCACACTCGGCAAGCGGCGCCTCACTGGCCTCGTCAACAATGCCGGCATCGCCAAGATGGGGCCGCTGGCGCTCCAGCCGCTGAAAGATTTCGAGGCCCACTTCAACGTCAACGTCTTCGGCATGTTGCGTGTCACCCAGGCCTTCGTACCGCTGCTGGGCAGTGACCCGTCCCGCACCGGCACGCCGGGCCGCATCGTCACCATCACCTCCGTCGGCGGACGCATCGCCTCGCCCTTCCTCGGTGCCTACACGGCCACCAAGCATGCCAATGAAGCGATGACCGATACGCTCCGGCGCGAGCTCGCACTCTATGGCATCGACGCCATCGCGGTCGGTCCCGGCTCAGTACGCACGCCGATCTGGGACAAGGCGGAAAAGGACAATGCCGAAAGCCCCTACGCCGCCGGCGATTACGGCCCGTCCCTGAAAATCTTTGAGAACACGATGCTGAACGGCGGGCGCACGGGCCTGCCGCCCGAAGAGATCGCCGCCGTCATCGAGACCGCGCTGAGCGATCCCAAGCCCAAGGCTCGCTACGCCCCGGTGCCGGACAAACTGATGAACTTCACAATCCCCACTCGCCTTCCCAAGCGCATGCTGGACGGGATTTTCATCTCCCGCTTCGGGCTGAAACGTAAGTAACAATTCCCTCCCCTCTCCCGTTTGCGGGCGAGGGGAACACAGCCCTTGACGCCCGCTGCGGAAGGGCGCGGCATGCTCCCCAAAACAGGGAGGACTACATGGCAGATCTCAAAGGCAAGGTGGCCGTCATCACAGGCGCGGCAAGCGGTATCGGTCTCGCCGGCGTCGAGGTGTTTGTCGCTGCGGGCGCGAAAGTCATCGCAGGCGACATCCAGGACGAGAAGGGCAGCGCCCTCGAGACGCGCTTCGGCAAGGACAAGGTCCGCTTCGTCCACTGCGACGTGACGAGCATGGCCGACCTTGAAGCGATCATGGCCGAGGCGCCGAAAGCCTTCGGATCGCTCGACATCGTCTGGAACAATGCCGGGCATGGCGGCACGCCCACCTCCGTGGAAGAGCTCGACCTCGACGGCTACGACCAGACGATGAACCTGCTGCTGAAACAGGTCTTCGCCGGCACCAAGTTTGCTATCCCGCACATGAAGGCGAAGGGCGGCGCGATCATCAACACGTCCTCGATCAGCGCTGTGTGCGCCGGCTATGCCCCGATCACCTATTCGGTCGCCAAGAAGGGCGTGGCGCACTTCTCGAAGCTCGCCGCCGCCGAGCTCGCGAAATACAAGATCCGCGTCAATTCCATCCTTCCCGGCTTCATCGCCACGTCCATCTTCGGCGCCTCGCTGGGCCTTTCGCGCGAGCAGGCCGACCAGATGGCCGAGATGCTGGCGCAAGGCGGCGGACGGATGCAGCCCGCCGGGCGCACCGGCCGCGGCACGGACATCGCCGAGATGGCCGCCTTCCTCGCTTCCGACGCGGCCGGCTTCATCACCGGCGGGGAATTCCTCGTCGATGGCGGCATCACGGTCGGCCCGCGCCACAGCTGGGACGAGACGGCCAACAGCCCGGTGCTCGACGCGCTTGGCATCACGCCGGAACAGGCCGAGCAGCTGCGCCTCGCACAGGCGGCGGCTCAGTCCTGAACTTCGGCCCCGGTTTGCGGCACGGCTTCGACCGCGCGCAGCAGCTCCGGCAATGTCGCCGCCTCCCGAAAGAGGTTGCCGCGGTCATCGCTCAGGGCGTAGCCTGTTTCGGTTCGGGTCAGCGGAAAGCGGCGCCAGTGGGTCAGGGTACGGAAGATCCAGACAGTTTCCGGCCGCTCGCCGGCAGCGGCCCACCCGCTCCACATGTGATCCGCCGGCAGGCTGCGCCACAGCCGGTCGATCTCTTCGATATCTTCGGGTGAAAAGTCCGGCATGAGTTCTCTTCCGCCTCCCACAGGCACACCGCCCGCCAGACGCGCGCCGCTCTCCGGCAACCTGCAGGGCGCGCTCTGGATGATTGTCTCCGGTGCAGGTTACACGCTGCACCTCGCGCTCGCCAAGGAAATCACGGCGGATATCCACCCGATATTCCTCGCCTTCTGGCGCAGCTTCCTCGCCTTCCTGTTTGCCGCGCCGCTGATCCGGATCCTGAATGTCCGCATGCATACCGCGCGTTTCGGCGCCCTCGTCACGCGCAGCCTGATCGGTTCGGCGGGCTTTGTGTTCGGGCTGATCGCGATCTGGCCGATCTTCGGCCTGCCGCTGGCCGAGTTCAACGCCCTCAGCTTCACGCGGCCCCTGTTCGTCACCCTGCTCGCGGTGGTCCTTCTGCACGAGAAAGTCGGCGTGCACCGCACGACGGCGGTGATCGTGGGCTTCATCGGCGTCCTCGTGATGACTGCCATCCCCGCCCTGCTCGGCACCGGCGGCGGCACGCATTTCAACATCGGCAGCCTGTTCGCGATCCTCTCCTCGCTCTGCTTCGCCTTCACCATCGTGCTGGTAAAATCGCTGACCGGCGTGCACTCGCCGCTGGCCCTGCTGATCTGGGCGAACCTGCTCTCCTCGATCTTCATCCTGCCCGCCGCCCTCGCCGTCTGGGCCAACCCGAGCCTTGCCGAATGGGGCCTGATTGCATCGATGGCCTTCTTCGGCGTCGTCGCGCAGTTCTGTTTCATCAAGGGCATGTCGGTGGGCGACGCCTCGTTCCTCTCGCCGATGGACTATCTGCGCCTGCCGATGGGCGCGACCGCCGACTGGGTGATGATCCGCTCCCTGCCCGGCCCCTTCGTTTGGGCCGGCGCCGGCATCATCGTCGTCTCGACGCTTTACATCACCTGGCGCGAACACCTCCTGAACCAGAAGAAACCCGTCGAGCCGCCGAAGCTGTTCTGATGCCACGTCCGATGCTCACCGCGAAATCCCACCGCGCTCTTCTCGCCGCCGCCTTCTGCCTGATCACGGCCAGCTGCATCGAGGCAGGACCTCCGCCCCAATGCGACGCGCTGACGTTCAAGGCGCTCTCCGGCCAGCCAGTCAGCGCCATCGAAATCTATGACGGAAACCGCGACCGCCGCGCACCGGAGCCACGCGTCACCCTCCGCGACCCCGCGCAGATCGCGGCCTTGCGAGCCTTCCTCCTTGAGCGCGTGGACGGATGGTTCATCGCGGCCGGCGAAACGTACGACCCGGATACGCGCAAGGCCAACGCCGAGATCACCGCCGTTTTCAAAAGCGGCGACACCGCCATCGCCGAGTTCGGCTACAGCCGGGCCTTTCTCGAAACGCCCGGCTGTGACCATGAAGTGATCCTCATCCTGACGCCGGCCGACAACGCGAAAATCGTCGAACTGCTGGCCGAGGCGCTCCCCATCGCCGAAACCGGCGACTGAACGCAGCACCGATCAATACGCCCGCTGCGACCGCTGCCAGTCCGCAACGTACTGATCGCGCCGCTCCTGCAGCCAGTTGTCGGTGGACTGGTTGATCGCGTCCACCGCCGCGTTGCCGCCCAGCCGGATCGCCGTCTCCCACTGTCCAGGAATATAGCCCGCGCCAGGGTCCTTGTTGGCATTGTTCATGCGCTGGATGCGCGCGGCTTCTTCGGCGTCGGCCAGCATTTTCGATTGTGCCATCTGGCGCTGCCACTCTTCCGTGACAGCCGATGAAATCGTCGTCTCCGCCACGCCCTTGGACCGGGCAAGGTCGGCAAGCCCCGGCAGACGGCTCGGTCCGCAAGCAGCGATGTATTCTTCGACTTCCGCCGCCGTGCTGGTCGAATCCACACGGTAGTCACAAAGCCTGCCCGCCGCGCGCGCCTGTGCCCACAGCTTCTTGTGATACTCGGCGCGGGCAGCTTCCTGTTTGGCCCACTCGGCCGCAAATATCTGGTAGCGCGCCGCCGCCTCACCATTCTGCACTTCCCAGGCGCTGTTCAGCGACAGCTGGAAATCCGCGTTCGCGACACCCACCGGAATGTCCGTGTCCGCACGAAACCAGCGCCAGAGGCCATCCGCCACCGACTTCGCGCCGACCATGCCGCCATGATCGATCGAGCGTCCGATATCGCTGTAGCGCGGCGCCGTTGCGGCCGCGATCAGCGCTTCGGAAGGCGTGCCCAGATGTAGCGTGAATTCGAACCCGTTCCCTTTGGGAAATACGACGCCCCACATCACGGTGTTTTCCGTGAACGTGTGCCGCGCCGGGTTGCGGTCGCGGTGATAGGCGGGAAACATGCCGATCGCGCCCGTGGGCAGTGTCGCCGGCTGGCCGTCCCGCCGCACGGGGATGAGCAAGGGCCCGAAGAATTTCTGCGCCGGATCCCAATCGAGCGAGGGCCCCTCGATGAACAGGTCCTGCGAGAGTTCGGCGCGACAGCCCGGCAGTTCGGTTCCGTCCGCCTGCCGCGTGGCCAGCGTTGACCAGATCGCCGGTGTGCCCAGCACGGGCGCAACAGGGCGGCCCTCGAGATCAAGGATGCCGGCGCGTACGATGCCGCCGGGATCTTTCCAGCGCGTCAGCAGCACGTCGCCCATCCGGTGCGCGGAGATGACCACACCGTTGCCGCCCATGAATTCCAGCTTCTTCGTCTTCCCGTCCGGCAGGAACAGGACCAGATGGTGCTTGCCCTCCCCCTTCGCGCCAAGGCCGAAGAAAAATTCTCCGACCACGGCGGAAACCGGCCGGTCCGCTGCGTTCACGGGCGGCTTGTCGCACGCGCGGTCGGCGCGCATCACCGAGACCCATTTGAAGTCGAACTTCTCTTTGCCTTCCCCTTTTCCGGCCATGTAGGTCCGGTACTTCAGGCCCCCCGGATAGGGCTCGTCGCCGTGATCGATCACGACTGCGCCTTTCGTCGAGAAGGGAAGAACCGAGGCGTATTCCAGCGGGACCAGGACCTTGCCGCTGGCATCGGTCATTCCGTAAAGCGCGATCCACTGGTTGTTGCGCGTCTCTGGGTTCCGGCAGTTATAGGTCTGGCGCACGATCTTCACGATCCCTGGCGGCCCATCCGCAGACGGCACGACCAGCGTATCCTCAACCGTGATGCCGGTTTTCTCTTTCTTGCAGCTCTTCAGGTATTTCGGCAGGCCCTGCGCCTCGGCCTGAAGCGCGGCCGGGCCGCAAAGGTTGGCGAGCAGGATGGCCGCAGCCGCAACAAGAAAGCGCATGACAAGTTCCCCTTAAGGCGCAATTCTGGTCGCAGCCGCCAACTCCCGTCAAGCGCGAGTGCGCCCCTTGTGAACACCGAACAAATCGTTTAGTGTTCACAAAACGGAGCAGTCTTATGGCCAAAGTTCTCGTCACCGGCGCCACCGGCTTCATTGCCGGGCATGTCATCCACCAGCTCGTCGAAGCCGGCCATGAAGTCACCGGCACCGCGCGGTCTGCCTCCAAGGCCAACGCCCTCAACAAGACGCTCAGCGCCTACGCCGGCAAGCCCATCCGGATCGACATCCGCGCGGCGGACCTCTCCAGCGACGCCGGCTGGGCCGAAGCCTGCCAGGGCATGGACTATGTGCAGCATATCGCCTCCCCCATCCCGACCAACCTGCCCAAGGACCACGACGAGCTGATCACCCCTGCCCGCGACGGCGCGATCCGTGTGCTGACAGCGGCAAAGAAAGCAGGCGTGAAGCGCGTCGTGATGACGTCCTCGATGGCCGCCATAGCCTATGGCTGGGGCGACAAGCGCCCGAAACTGCTGACCGAGGAACACTGGTCAAACTCGGCCAACCTTGCCGACAACACCGCCTACACCCGCTCCAAGACGATCGCCGAGCGCGCCGCCTGGGACTACGTGAACGGCGAAGGCAGGGGCCTCGAACTCACCACCATCAACCCCGCCGCCGTGCTCGGCCCGGTGATGAGCGGGGACTTCTCCGCCTCGGTCGAGATCCTCACCCAGCTGCTCTCCGGCAAGCTGCCTGGCACGCCGCGTGTCGGCTTCGGCATCGTCGATGTCCGGGACGTCGCCTCCGCGCATGTGCTGGCCATGACAAACCCCGCCGCCGCCGGCGAGCGTTTCCTGGTCGCCGAGAAGTTCATGTGGTTCTCGGAAGTCGCCAACACCCTGCGCGGCAAGGTTCCGCCCGCTTACGAGAAGAAACTGCCGAAGGGCGAACTGCCGGGCTGGGTCCTGAAACTGATGGCCAACATCAACCCCGCCGTGAAGCAGGTGATCCCCGAACTGAACCGCGAACGCATCGTCTCCAACGAAAAAGCCAAACGCATCCTTGGCTGGCAACCCCGCACCGCCGAAGAAGCCATCCTCTCCGGCGCCAAAAGCCTGATCGAACACAAGGCCGTTTGAGTGAGCAGGAAGTCTTTCACTTGAAAGAGCCCGGACCGGATCGAGACGCAGGCAAGCCGCGCGACAGCTGGATTCACAAGGGCGAGGCTTTGATCGTCTTCCTCGTTGTTTTCCTTCCGGTTCTCGCCCTCGTCTACTGGCTCCTTGGGGGCGATCGCAGCGCGGGTGTCGCGCTCCCGGCTGCCTTGGCACTGGCTGCCGCTGCCGGCCTCGCAGCGGCGCGCACATCGCAAGTGAGGTCCGGTGTGATCAGCGTGCTCAGTTTCCTGCAAAACATCAGCCAGTTGTGGCGTTAGGCGAAAGAACCGGACGCGCCGCCTGACCCCGGCCGAACGGCTAGAAATCGTACGCAATACCCTTGCGTTCCCAGTCGCCATAGCGTGTCGGCTCGATCTGCTTCGGCCCGCCTGTCTCGCCTTCCGGCAGCGCCGCATCCGCCGCCTTGCGCGCATCCGCTTCTTCCAGCGCCCGCCGCGCCGCTTCGGGGAGTGCCGCGCGCCGCGCCACTTCTTCGGCAGACAGCGCCGGCCCCGGATTCTCCAATTCCTGCATCATTTGACACTTCACGTTGCGGTAGGACTTTCCCATATACCCCGCACAAGCGGATTTGTCCGCGCGTCATGTTACACACCGGTTATCTCAAGGAGACTTCCCCGCCGATGGGCACTGCCAAGACCTTCACCCTTCTCGCCATCATGACCGGCCTGTTCGTGGGCATCGGTTACATGGTCGGTGGCAGCGTGGGCATGATCATTGCCTTCGCCGTCGCCGCCGGCATGAACGTGTTCGCCTGGTGGAACTCGGACAAGATCGTCCTGCGCATGCAGGGCGCCCAGGAAGTCCCGCTCGACACGCGCAACCCCATGCTGCGCGCCTTCCGGGAAGATGTCGCCCGCCTCGCCGAGCGCGCCGGGCTGCCCGAGCCGAAAGTCTATGTCATCGACACGCCGCAGCCGAACGCCTTCGCCACCGGCCGCGACCCCAACAACGCCGCCGTCGCTGCCACGACGGGCCTCCTCAGCGTCCTGACGCGCGAGGAAGTCGCCGGCGTGATGGCGCACGAACTCGCCCACGTTCAGAACCGCGACACGCTGACCATGACCGTCACCGCCACGCTCGCCGGCGCCATCGGCATGCTGGCCAATTTCGCCATGTTCTTCGGCCCCCGCGACAGCGAAGGCCGCCCGAACCCGATCGCGGGCATCGCCATCATGATCCTCGCCCCGCTCGCCGCCGGCCTCGTGCAAATGGCAATCAGCCGCTCGCGCGAATACGTCGCCGACAAGCGCGGCGCGGAGATCTGCGGCAACCCGCTCTGGCTCGCGTCAGCCCTCGAAAAGATCGAACGCGGCGCCCGCGCGCAGGTCAATCCGTATGCGGAGCGCACCCCCGCGATGGCGCACATGTACATCTCGAACCCGCTGAACGGCCGGGGCGTGGACAATTTCTTCTCCACCCACCCGTCGACCGCCAACCGGGTCGAGGCCCTTCGCCGTCTCGCCGGCGAGATGGGCGTCACGTCCATCCGCGCCGCCGAACCCGCTCCTCGCCGCGCGGCCGGACCGTGGGGTTGAGCCGCGCCTTGCCTTCGATCCGCAGCTTCGCATGAGCGGCGCCGAATCGCGGCTCGCAGCGGCCGAACTCCTGCACCTGACGCTCGACAAGCGCCGCACGCTGGACGAGGCGATGGTGCTGTCGGAATTCTTCAACGAGCTTGAAGGCTCCGACCGCGGCTTTGCCCGCGCCATTGCCTCCGCCGCGCTGCGCCATCTCGGCTGGATCGACGAGACGGTGCAGCCTTACCTCTCGCGCCCCCTCGCCGCCACGGGAACAGAAATCCGCGCGCTGATCCGCGCCGGCGCCGCGCAGATCTGGTTCCTCGGCGTCGCCCCGCACGCCGCCGTCAACGCCACCGTGGACGCCGCCCGCCTCACGCGCGGCGCCCGGTCCGGTGGCAGCTTCCTCAACGCAGCCCTCCGCCGTGTCTCCGAAGCGCCCACGCCCGAGAGCCAGCTGCCGCCCGAGAACATCTGGCCCGAATGGCTGCGCGCCGCGCTGACGGGCAGTCTGGGTACGGACGGTGCACGCGCCTTGGCTGAGGCCCAGCGCGGCGAGCCGGCACTTCACCTCACTGCCACGCGCTCCCCCGAGGCGGTCGCCGCCGGCATCGGCGGCCCGCGTCTCGCCTCCGGCTCCATCGAGGCCGCTGGCGGCGCCATCGAAGAACTTCCCGGCTACGCCGAAGGCGACTGGTGGGTTCAGGACCAGGCCGCCGCCCTGCCCGCAAAACTGTTGAACGTTCAACCGGGCGAGCGCGTCCTCGACCTCTGCGCCGCGCCGGGCGGCAAGACGCTGCAAATCGCCGCGGCCGGCGCCGCTGTCACCGCGCTCGACCGTTCTGCCCCGCGTCTCGACCGGCTGCGCGAGAATCTCGACCGCACCGGCCTGACAGCCGAAATCATCGTCGCCGATGGTGAGACCTGGACGCCCGAGACCCCCTTCCCGAAAATCCTCTTGGACGCCCCCTGCTCAGCCCTCGGCACCTTGCGCCGCCACCCGGAAGGCGCCTGGATCAAGTCGGCAACCGACGCTGCCCGCTTTCCCGCCGTCCAGGCCCGCCTCCTCGAAAGCGCCGCCCGCCAGCTCGCCCCCGGTGGCACGCTGATCTATTGCGTCTGCTCGCCCATCGCCGCCGAAGGCCGCGACGTGGTGAACGCAGCCCTGGCCAAAGGGGTACTGGTCCGCCGTCCGATCGAGGCTTCCGAATGCGCCGGATTCGAAGATTGCGTGACGCCTGAAGGCGACGTGCTGACCCTGCCGAATGCCTCACGCGACTGTGATGCCTTCTATATTTCAAGGTTGTCGCTGGCCTCAAAGTGAACGCAATTCCCAACGAAAGTTCACGTTCCATTCAGGCGGCAAAGCGCTATGTGCGCTCGTCGCAACTGTTCAATGCGAAAGGAAAAATCGATGATGCAGCTTTCTGCTCACTCAGCCACCCGTAAAGCGATTGCTGGCGCGTTGGCTGCCCTCACCCTGGCCCTCGCCGGCTGCGCCAACTCCTATGGCGTCGGCACCACGAGCACCCGCTCGGTCGGTCAGGCTTCCACCGTCTATACCGGCGTCGTCACCTCGGCCCGCGAAGTCATCATCAAGCCGGATCGCTCGATCATCGGCACCGCGACGGGCGCCGTGCTTGGCGGCCTCGCAGGCTCCGAACTCGGTGGCGGCGACAAGGCCCAGACGGCCGGCGCCATCGGCGGCGCGGTCATCGGCGGCATCGCGGGTAACGCAGCCGGCAAGGCTGTCGGCACCCAGCGCGGCTACGCCTACATCGTCCGCTTCGACAATGGCGACGTGAAAGAGATCGTGCAGGGCGCGGACCTCTACATCCAGCCGGGCACCCCTGTCAGCGCCATCGCCGGCGCCGATGGCTGGAAACTGATCCCCCGGTAAATCCGGGCGAAAGCCTGACAAACGGACAGCCGGCTGCCTTGTGCGGCCGGCTGTTCCCTTTTAGGGATTGTGGATGAGCAAGGTTCTCATTTCTCCTTCGATCCTGTCCGCTGACTTTGCCAAGCTCGGCGAGGAAATCCGCGCCATCGATGGCGCCGGCGCCGACATGATCCATATCGACGTGATGGACGGCCATTTCGTGCCGAACCTCACCTTCGGCCCGCCCATCATCGAGAAGCTGCGCCCGCACACTAAGAAGCCCTTCGACGTGCACCTGATGATCGCGCCGGTCGATCCCTTCATCGCCGCCTTTGCCAAGGCCGGTGCTGACATCCTGACCGTGCACCCAGAAGCCGGCCCCCACCTTCACCGCACGCTGCAGGTGATCCGCGCCGCCGGCATGCGCCCGGGCGTGGCGCTGAACCCCGGCACGCCAGCCAGCGTCATCGAGCCCGTGATCGACGATATCGACCTTGTGCTCGTCATGTCCGTGAACCCCGGCTTTGGCGGCCAGAGTTTCATCGCCAGCCAGCTGAAGAAAACCGAACAGCTGCGCCGGATGATCGACCAGACGGGCCGCGACATCATCCTCGAAATCGACGGCGGCCTGAACGCAGAGACCGCGCCGAGAGCGATCGCCGCCGGGGTCACTGCAATCGTTGCCGGCTCGGCGGTCTTCCAGGGCGGGCCCTCCGCCTATGCCGAGAATATCCGGGCCCTGCGCCCGAAAGTCCGGGTTTGAGTAGAGTTTGAGTTTGGACGGCGAGGACTTGGCAGACATCAGCGGAGAGTTTCAGGCAGACCGCACGCGGACGAGCAGCGATGACGCCGCCCTGTGGCGCCGCTTCCGGGGCGCGGCCGGTGAGGACGCGAAAGTCTCGACCCTCCAGAAGCTGAAGCTGACCGGCCACGGCCCGGACACGTTCAGCCTCCACCTCCAGAACATGGCCCCCGCCGATGACCGCCGCGGCGACGCCCTGATGCGCGACATCTGGCGCATCGGCCAGCAACGCCTCGCGCTGCCGCCCGGCCAGTCGCCCTGGTCCGTGGAGATGCCCTCCCGCCACTTCGCCGACCGTATCCACCGCTTCGGCTGGGCACCCGACCTGATCGCGCAGGGCGAGGCCGGCAAGGCCCGCCTGATCGCGCTGACGGATGACTGGGTGCACAAGTTCGGCAAGTTCCACGGCTTTGCCTGGCGCATCGAGCCGACTGCCAGCCGCTGCTGGAACTGGCTGCGCTGCGGCCCCGCCCTGCTCGAAGCCGGCAGCCCCGAGGCCCGCACCGCCCGGGTCGACAGCCTCGCCCGCCAGCTGCGCTACATCAACGAAACGATCGCCTCGGCGCATGATCCGAAATCGCGCTGGCTCGGCGCCGTGGTTCTCGTCGCCAACGCCCTCTGCCTGCGCGCGGGCGCCGGCCTCGGTGACGCGCTGGAACGCCTCGAATCGGAATGCACCGCGCAGATCCTGCCCGATGGCGGCCACGTCACGCGCAGCCCGACGCACCTCCTCTCCTCCCTCATCCACCTCCAGACCCTCGCTGACGCCCTCGAACGCGCCGGGCGGACGGTGCCGGACTGGATGGACAAGTGGATCGGCCGCATGGGCCCCATGCTCGCCTTCTTCCAGACCGGCGATGGCGGCCTCAACACCTTCCACGACGGCGACGAATCGCGCGCCGAAGTCGTGAACGCCGCCCTCGCCCGCCTGCCCGCCCCGCCGCGCAAGTTCATGTTCGCGCCGAAGTCCGGCTTCCAGAAAGTCGAGAAGGGCGGCCTGCGCCTCGTGCTCGACTGCGGCGAGGCCCCGCCCCGCCCCTTCGGCGACCATGCCCGCGCCGGCGCCCTCGGCTTCGAACTCTCCGACGGCCCGGCCCGCCTTGTCACCTCCTGCGGCTTCTCCGCCGAGGTCAATGTCGACTGGCAGGCCGCCGTCCGCCGCACCTCCGCCCACTCGACCCTCATCCTCGGCGGGCGCGACTCGGGCGTCTTCATCGCCAATGACGAAACCCGCCTGCGCGCCCTCATCGGCCCGGACGGCATCGCCGCCAAGCGCCTCGAGGAGGCCGCCGAGATCTGGCTCGACGCCCAGCACGCCGGCTACAAGTCCGCCTACGGCCTGCTCCACCGCCGCCGCATCTTCATCTCCGGCGAGGGCGACCGGCTGACCGGCGAGGACTCCCTCGTCCGCCCCATCGCCCAGGCCGCCAGCGACGACAAGAAAACCATCCCCTTCGAGATCCGCTTCCACCTCCACCCCACCGTCACCGCGATGATGGGCAAGGACGCCATCCGCCTGATGAGCGAGAGCGGCCATATCTGGCGCTTCCGCACCAGCCACGAGGGCGCCCGCCTCGAGAAGACGATCTACCTCGCCCGCGGCATCGTCGAGCAGCCCGAGCAGATCGTGCTCTCCGGCTTTGCCGACCCCAACGGCGACGGCAGCCAGCCCCCCAACTGCGTGCGCTGGGCCTTCGTCCGCGAGGCTTGACCCGCGTGCCCTCCATGATAGGCCCCGCCCGAGCCTTCAGGAGACATTATGACCCAGCCGCTGAAAATCCGCCGCGCCCTGATCTCCGTCTCCGACAAGACCGGCCTCGTCGACCAGGCCGCCCGCCTGCGCAACCACGGCGCCGACCTCATCTCCACCGGCGGCACCTCCAAGGCCCTCAAGGATGCCGGCCTCCCCGTCATGGATGTCGCCGACCTCACCGGCTTCCCCGAAATGATGGACGGCCGCGTCAAGACGCTCCACCCCGCCGTCCATGGCGGTCTCCTCTTCCTGCGCGACAACCCCTCGCACGTCGCCGACGCCCGCACCCACGGCATCGCCCCGATCGACCTCATCTACGTCAACCTCTACCCCTTCGAGGCCACCGTCGCCTCGGGCGCGGACTTCGAAACCTGTATCGAGAACATCGACATCGGCGGCCCCGCCATGCTGCGCGCCGCCGCCAAGAACGGCGCCTTCGTCGCCTGCTGCACCGACACGTCTGACGTCGCCGCCGTCCTCGCCGAACTGGACGCCGCCGGCGAAGTCGCCCCCGCCACGCTCCGCCGCCTCGCCGCCAAGACCTACGCCCGCACCGCCGCCTACGACGCCGCGATCTCCCGCTGGTACGCCGCGCAGAATGGCGAGACCGCGCCCGACTGGGCCGCCATCGGCGGCCGCCTCCAGCAATCCCTGCGCTACGGCGAAAACCCGCACCAGAACGCCGCCTTCTACGTCACCGGCGAAAAGCGCCCGGGCGTTGCCACCGCGCGCCAGCTGCAAGGCAAGGAACTCTCCTACAACAACATCAACGACACCGACGCCGCCTACGAACTGATCGGCGAGCTGGGCGCGGATACCCCCGCCGTCGCCATCATCAAGCACGCGAACCCCTGCGGCGTTGCTCTGGGCACGGACATCATCACCGCCTACCGCGCCGCCCTCGCCTGCGACCCCACCTCCGCCTTCGGCGGCATCGTGGCCTTGAACCGCCCGCTGGACGAAGCCACAGCAAAAGTCATCACCGACATCTTCACCGAAGTCGTCATCGCGCCCGGCGCCGATGCGGCGGCCGAAGCGATCTTCGCCAAGAAGAAAAACCTCCGCCTGCTGATCACCGACGGCCTGCCGGACCCCGCCGCCCAAGGCATCTTCGCCAAGACCGTCGCCGGCGGCTTCCTGCTGCAGGACAGGGACGCCGGCCGCATCACGCGCGCGGACCTGAAAGTGGTCACCAAACGCGCCCCCACCGAGCAGGAACTCGAAGACATGCTCTTCGCCTGGCGCGTCGCCAAGCACGTCAAGTCCAACACCATCGTCTATGCGAAAGACGGCGTCACCGCCGGCATCGGCGCGGGGCAAATGAGCCGCATCGACAGCGCCCGCATCGCCGCCCGCAAGGCCGTGGACGCGCAGGAAACCGCCGGCTGGCCGGAGCCGCGCACCAAGGGCTGCGTCGCTGCCTCGGACGCCTTCTTTCCGTTCCCGGACGGTCTGTTACAGGCCGCCAGCGCCGGCGCCACCGCCATCATCCAACCCGGCGGCTCCATCCGCGACGACGACGTCATCGCCGCCGCGGACGAAGCCGGCATCGCGATGGTGTTCACAGGGATGCGGCATTTCCGGCATTAGGCATCAGGCATCAGGCATCAGATCAAACAGCGTGGGCTGTATTCCATATTGTTCAATCTTGGAACCTGTTTGGGGACTCCGGAAGAATGTGTAGTATGCAGGGCTCCCAGCATTGATAACAACACTCTCGACGAGCTTTATTGCCTCTTCGACCAAGTTGTCTGGGTTCAACCGACGGGCTCCATCGCGAAGAACCAAAACCCTGCACGCATAGAGAACGTGGAAAACGCCGTATGTGATGAAATCCCTTTCAACGGGCCGAAGCTTTTGGATTCTAAGCTCGTCTTCAATATAGTCTCTATACTGAATTATTTTTTGATAAAGGTGTATGGCGAAGCTAAGCTCGGAAAAATCGATTGAGGAGAAAATTTGCTCGTATAGCCCTTCGAAGATCATGTCTGAGTCGCGCTTTGCGCGTTCAGGCTGTCTGAGAAAGTACGAGAGCCAAATTTGCCCTACCTTGAGAGCATCGATAGACTGCGGGCCGGGTTCTTCAGTTTCGATATTTGCATAGTCCTCGGTGATGCCGCGCTTCCTAAGATACCGAATTCCGCGCTTCTCAAGCTCCTCCTCGATCTTGATCTGATAGTTGTGATTAGCCTTCAGATCGCGGGAACTTACCCGATTTTGGCTATTGCTGCTGATTGCTATATCTTCGACGAACT
>JAIXVM010000138.1 GCA_027482995.1 Hyphomonadaceae bacterium
AGGCTGGCCAGATGCGTTCTGGAAAGCGCTGTATACGGCACATGGATGGCCGGCGCTGATTCATCGTGCGTCAACAACAGATACCGAAACGATCGATACATGGCCGGCGTCTCGGGAAGTGATCGATCGGGCGCTTGGCGTCCTGACGCACTCGACTTCCGCCAAGGAAATTGCGCAACGTTTCTACGGTGAGGCCTACAGCAGGCATTGGCGCACGATCCACTTTCCGCGTCTCGTTCGACCAAAGCCCACCACGGCAACAGCGAAGGACCAGAAAGCAAAGTTCCGTGTGTCGACGTTCGGCTTTGTTGACAGCCCAAAATGCCCGATCGAGTTGATCGATGGCTGGGCGCTCACGCCTATGAGCCAGCGGGAGGATTGCGAACTCGTTTTCATTGGCGAAAATGAAGGCGGAGAGTTCGGCAAACAGATTTTAGACCACATTTCTGCACTTGGGCTGGAGCAGTCAGTCCGGATCACGGGTTTTGTCGACGAAAAAAACTATGCGGCGGCATTGGGCCAGACGGACATTGCAATACAGCTGCGAAAGGTCACACGCGGTGAAACGTCGGCTGCGGTTTTTGATTGCCTTTCCGCCGGCCTGCCTTTGATCGTGAACAATTCCGGGGCGATGGCGGAGCTACCGGAAGATGTTGTCTATCGGATCCCAGAGACGGTTACGCCTGATTCGATCTCAGAAGCCTTGACTGCTCTTTGGCAAGATCCTGAGCGTGCACAGGAGATGGCAGCGCGGGCCTTTGCTTTGGTCGCCGAGGCGCATGCGCCGGAAGTAGCCGCAAGCGAAATGCAAGCAGCGATCGAATCATTCTACGCGGGAGACGGTCGGATGGCTGGTCTAACGCTGAAAGACCTGTCTCCCTTCGCGCGCGCACTGCGCATTGAGGCACCCGCTGAGCTTCTGAGCCTCGCAGAAGCCGTGGCAACCAACCGGCGGACGCTTTCGCGGCAGCGGACCCTATTTGTCGATATCAGCGCAATTGCCAAAACTGAAAAGCTCACAGGCATGGAGCGCACGAGCCGTGCGATACTCGAAGAATTGTTGCGAGCCCAGCTCGCGGGATGGCGTGTGGAACCTGTCGTGGCAACACCCCAACATGGATACCGAATTGCTTCTGAGTACCTTTGCAAACGTTACGGAATTCCCACGCGCGCCATAACTGATGCAGAGATCTCGCCCGCAGCCGGTGACACACTGCTCGTACTCGATTGGCAACCGGAAATCTCGAAAGTTCACCGCGCAGCTCGTGCGCAGTACCGGGATCGAGGTGTGCGGATTGTTTTCTTCGTCTTCGATCTCTTACCGCTTTTGCATCCGGAATGGTTTCCCGGTTTCGTGCACGATGCTCATGCGGAGTGGATGAAGTGTATCGCTGGAGGGGATGGGGCCATTTGCATAACCCGGACTGTCAGCGAGGATCTGCGGGCGGAACTTCACCAGCCGGGGTATTCGATCGACACTCGTTTTGAAATCGGCTGGCTGCACCTAGGTTCGGACATACAGCAAGGCGCCGCTGCATCAACGATGAACGGGTCAGAATTCGAGGCGTGGCCATTCGCCCTGATGGTAGGCACAGTTGAGCCTCGGAAAGGCTACCGTTTTGTTATCGATGCCTTCGAGCGCGCCTGGGCGGAAGGCGAGCAGACCCGCCTTGTCATCGTCGGAGGTGCTGGCTGGATGGTGGACGATCTTGCGACTCGGCTCTCAATCCTCGCCGAAACAGAGCCTCGATTTACTTGGCATCGGCAAGCATCGGACACGCTGCTGTCTCAGCTGTACCAAACCTGCATCGGCCTCATCATGGCATCGGAGGGTGAAGGTTTCGGCCTACCGCTGATCGAAGCGGCGCGGTTCGGACGTCCGCTTCTGGTCAGAGACATCCCTGTGTTTCGAGAAGTCTGCGGTCAATTCGCGACCTACTTCGCTGAGGACGGGCCGCTCCCGCTGACACGGACATTAAGACAATGGATCGCCGCATCATCTGGTCCGGAGGCACTACTGACAGGCCGGATGCCGGTGTTGACTTGGTCTGAAACAACCAACACTTTGATATCCATGCTTTCAGATCAGCAACACCCTCAATGGTTGCCCCCAGCGTCGGCATCGGTTGAGGGCATAGGCATCCAAGCAACGCAAGCGGCCCAAAAACGGACACCGGCAGCACACTCAGAGGACACAGTATGACTGAGTTAGATCCTGATTCCGCTACTCACTACGTTGTGCGGCAAGTGGTGCAACTTATCTTTGGAGATCATCCGAATGAAGATGCGATGAGGTCGTTTGTTCATCAGATGAAGGCGGAAAGTTTAACGCCTTTTGATCTGGTGCAGCGCGCCATGCTCTCGCGGTGGGGACTCGAGAGATCTAACGAGCGGATCTTGCAAAATCACGGTCACTTTATCCACGCCGCTCGTGTGGCGTCTATCCGAAACATGCTTCCGCCTGCAGACACTATTATCGACCTTGGCGGCGCGAATGCGCCGCTTTACGCAATTGGTTACGATCATCCCTTTCAGAAACTGACACTGATCGATCTGCCTGCTGAAGATCGTCACGCCATGTATTCTGAGATTATTGTTCGCCCACCGACTGACGGCGGCGAGGTCGTCATTCAGTATTCGGACATGACGTCGCTTTTGGCTTTCGAGGACAACTCGGTAGATTTTGTTTGGTCAGGTCAAAGTATAGAACATGTTCCTGAAGACGCGGCTTCACGCATGGTTTCGGAAGCCTTTCGCGTCTTGAGGCCGGGTGGCATTTTCGCGTTGGACACGCCAAACGGCCTCATCACCAGCTTGCACGCCGCGACGGCAGGTCTTTCAGTCGTACACCCGGAACACTTCAAAGAATACACGCCGGCTGAACTGACGGCCATACTTCTAGCGGCAGGCTTTTCCATCGAACAGTCGTTTGGCACCAACCACATGCCCGAAACCAAGCGCACAGGCGCCTTTCATTACCGGGATTTTGTGTATGGCGCGCCTTCTTCTACAGACATCGAAGCCTGCTATTCTCAGTTTCACATCACACGTAAGCCGCTCTAGCGTGAAAGCGTAACCGTTCAATTTTGTCGAAGCACTTCAAGCGC
>JAIXVM010000105.1 GCA_027482995.1 Hyphomonadaceae bacterium
GAAGGCCGCCTGCCCGATGCGATCGTGGCCTGTGTCGGCGGCGGCTCGAACGCGATCGGCCTGTTCCATCCGTTCATTGACGATGAGAGCGTCCGCCTGATCGGTGTCGAGGCGGCGGGGCACGGGATCGAGACGGGCCTGCACGCGGCGGCGCTGAATGGCGGCCGGCCCGGCATCCTGCACGGGAACCGGACCTACCTTCTGCAGACCGATGATGGCCAGATCGTCGATGCGCATTCCATATCCGCCGGACTCGATTATCCGGGCATCGGGCCGGAACATGCCTTCCTGCGCGATGCCGGCCGGGCGGAATATCTGTCGTGTACGGATGATGAGGCGCTGGCCGCCTTCCAGCTCTGCACGCGGCTTGAGGGCATCATCCCCGCGCTGGAGCCGGCGCATGCGATTGCCCGCGTCGGCGAAGTGGCGCAGGAACTTGGCAAGGACGGCCTGATGATCCTGAACCTCTGCGGGCGGGGCGACAAGGATGTGTTCTCGGTGGCGAAAGCGCTTGGAGTGGACGTATGACCAGGATGACGGGCGGGTGCCATTGCGGCGCAGTCGGGTTTGAAGTGGTGGGCGATTTCTCCTCCGGCATGGAGTGCAATTGCTCGCACTGCGACATCAAGGGTCTGGTGCTGGCTTTTGTGCCGCGTTCGGATTTCACGCTACTGCGCGGCGAAGATGAGACCGAGACCTACCATTTCAATCGAGGCGCCATCGATCATGTGTTCTGCAAGACCTGCGGCGTGGAGGCGTTCGGCTTTGGCGCGGCGCCGGACGGCACGCAGATGGCCGCGATCAACCTGCGCTGCGTCAACGGGTTCGACCGGCGCGCGATGACCCTCGAACAAGTCAACGGCAAGGATTTCTGAGACGTGACCAGTTTCATCCTCGTACGCATCACCTGTCCGTCCCGCCGCGTGGCGGAAGACATCGCCGACGCTGCGCTCGAAGCGCGCCTTGCGGCCTGCGCGAACCTCGAAGGCCCCGTGTCGTCGACCTATCGCTGGAAAGGCGTGATCGAGCAGTCGTTCGAGTTCATCCTCTGGCTCAAGGCGCCGGATGCAAACTGGACGAATATCGAAGCGCTGGTGAAACGGGTCCACCCGTATGACGTGCCCGCGATCGTTGCGATGCCGCTGACGCACATCACCGACGACTACGCCGCCTGGGCACTCGAGAATACGGCCAACTGAATGGGACGCACACGGATCGAAGCGGCCTTTGCGAAGGCGCGCGGCGAAAGTCGCGCCGTGCTCGTCACCTACTTGATGGCGGGCGACCCGGACCTTGAGTCCAGTTATGCCGCGCTGTGCGCGCTGCGCGATGGCGGCGCCGACATCATCGAACTCGGCGCGCCGTTCACGGATCCGATGGCCGACGGCGCCGCGATCCAGAAGTCCGGCCTGCGCGCGCTTGCGAATGGCACGAAGCTGACTGACGTGATCGCGCTGGCCGCGCGGTTCCGGAAGGACGATGCGGTCACGCCGCTGATCCTGATGGGATATGCCAATCCCGTGCATTCGATGGGCTATGAGGCCTTCGCGAAAGCAGCCGCCGAGGCGGGCATTGATGGCACGATCCTGGTAGACCTGCCGCCTGAGGA
The DNA here is from genome assembly GCA_027482995.1 of Hyphomonadaceae bacterium. Lineage (GTDB taxonomy): Bacteria > Pseudomonadota > Alphaproteobacteria > Caulobacterales > Hyphomonadaceae > Hyphomonas. The sequence continues at coordinate 1,610 of JAIXVM010000105.1, forward strand.
AGATGAGGGCCTGCGCGCGATATACGCGCCATACGAGCTTTCGGTGATCCGTCTTGCAACCCCTACGACGGACAAGAACCGGGCCGCGAAGGTCGCGGAAGGGGCGTCCGGCTTTATTTATTTCGTCGCCGTAACGGGTGTCACCGGGGCTGGAAGCGCGGATCCTGCGGCGATTGCAGGGCAGGTGGCGATGGTTAAATCTGTGTCGGGATTGCCGGTTTGTGTCGGTTTTGGTGTAAAAAATGGTGCACAGGCTGCAGAAATGGCTAAAATCGCGGACGGGGTGGTCGTTGGTTCGGCTTTTGTGGAAAAGGCGGGCGATGCACATGCAACTGGCCGGTTCGAGGCTGCAGCGCCCGCGATGGGCGAGCTTGCCCGCGAATTGCGGGTTGCCATCGATACAGTCCGCAAAGCCTGACACTGCCGCGTATTCGGGAGTCCCTGACTTATGAACTGGATCAACAAGGTCACGCCGCCGGGCCTCAAGACAATCATGTCCAAGAAGGACACGCCGGACGACCTCTGGGTCAAATGTCCGGTGTCCGGCGAACTCATCTACAAGAGCGACCTGGAAGCGACCTGGAACGTGACGCCTGCGGGCGCGCATCTTCGCATCTCTCCGCGCGTGCGGTTCCGGCTGCTGTTCGATGATGAGCGCTGGGAGCCGGTTGCGCTGCCGCCCGTGCCGCTCGATCCTTTGAAGTTCAAGGATGACAAGCCGTATCCGGCGCGCCTCAAGGCCGCGAAAGCGAAAGTCGCGGCGCGCGATGTGAAGGAAACCGAGGAGGGCGGCGCCCCGCTCCTGCAGGAAGACTGCATGGTCGCGGCCTATGGCAAGATCGGCGGCGTGCCCGCGGTGGTGCTGGTGCAGGATTTCGATTTCATGGGCGGCTCGCTCGGCATGGCCGCCGGCGAAGCCTTCATCACCGCGGCGCAGCTCGCCTTGGCCCGAAAGTCCTCTTTCGTCGTGTGCACTGCCTCCGGCGGCGCGCGGATGCAGGAGGGCACGCTCAGCCTGATGCAGATGCCGCGCACGACGCTGGCGATCAATGATCTCGCCGATGCCAAGCTGCCTTACGTGGTGGTGCTGACGGATCCGACCTCGGGCGGCGTGTCGGCTTCGTACGCGATGCTGGGCGATGTGCACATCGCCGAACCGGGCGCGATGATCGCCTTCTCTGGCCCGCGCGTGATCGAGCAGACGATCCGCGAGAGCCTGCCAAAGGGTTTCCAGCGGTCTGAATTCCTGCGCGAGAAGGGTCAGGTCGACATCGTCTGTGACCGGAGGAAACTCAAGGCCACCTTGTCGCGCGTGCTCGGCCATCTGCTGCCGATGTCGCGCCGCCGGGAGGACCGCTCCAACGTGACACTGACGGCGCCGAAGACGCATGCCGACAAGCTGCCCCAGCCGCGAGGCGCCGCGGATTGACCGGAAACAGTCCGGCGCTCGACGCCGCTCTGAAGCGGTTCGAAGGCCTTTATCCCGAAGTTATCGAGCTTTCGCTCGGCCGCGTGCTTGCGGCGCTCGAGGCGCTCGGGCGGCCGCAGGACCGGCTGCCGCCCGTCATCCA